>JAXDLD010000019.1:0-5616 GCA_034666805.1 Acidobacteriota bacterium | reverse complement strand
CCGGGCCGAAATGGGCGTAGTCGGTCCCCTGGACCAGCCGTACCACCCCGCGGTGGACCACCGCCACCCCCTTGGGCCGGCCCGTCGAGCCCGAGGTGAACATGACGTAGACGAGGCCCTCCGCGTCGACCGCGGCCCCCACTCCTCCCAACGCCGACTCCGGCAGTCCCGGGTCCGGCCGGGGCCGGCCGTCGGCCGCCAGGAGGACCGTCCGGAGGCCCGGGGTCGCGGCCGGCAGCCGGGCGGCCTGGTCGGCCGTGGCGAGGAGAACCGTCACCCGCCCCTCCGCCAGCATGAAGGCCAGCCTCTCCTCCGGGTAGGAAGCGTCGAGCGGCAGATAGGCTCCGCCGGCCTGGAGCACGGCGAGAGTCGCCACGACGAGGGCGAGCGAGCGCGGCAGCGCGAGCGCCACCAGGACCTCCGGCCCGACTCCCAGGGCGGCGAGGACCCCGGCCAGGCGGGCGACCCGGGCCTGGAGCTCGCGGTAGCTCAGGTGCTCAGGTTCCGCGACCAGCGCCACCCCGTCCGGCGTGGCCGCCACCTGCCCGGCGAAGAGGCCGTGCACGGTGGCCTCCCGCGGGTAGGGGCGCGCCTCCCCCGCCCACTCGGCGAGGAGCTCCGCCCGCTCCGCCACGGACAGGAGCGGCAGCTCGGAGAGCCGGCGCCCGGGGTCGGCCAGGGCTCCGGCCAAGAGGGTCGCGAAATGGCCGTGGAGGCGCGCCGCCGTGGTGCGGTCGAAGAGGTCGGAGCTGTATTCGAGAAAGCCGCCGAGCCTCGCGCCGTTCTCTTCCAGGGAAAGCAGGAGGTCGAACTTCGCCGTGCCCGTATCGCCGATGCCGGTCCCGCCGGACGCCTGGTCCAGCCGCTCGAGAGCGAGGTCGGGCAGGGAGAAGGAGTCCCCGGGAGTGTTCTGGAACGCCAGGGCGACCTGGAAGAGGGGGGTGTGGGCGAGGGTACGGCCGGGGGCGAGCTCCTCGACCAGCCGCTCGAAGGGGAGATCCTGGTGGGCGTAACTCCCCAGGGTCGTCTCCCGGGCGCGGCCGAGGAGGCCGGAGAAGCTCGGGTCTCCTTTGAGGTCGGCGCGCAGGACCACGGTGTTGACGAAGAAGCCGATCAGGTCCTCGACCTCGCGCCGGGTGCGGTTGGCGACGGGCGAGCCGACGGTCAGGTCCCGGGCTCCGGTGTAGCGGCCGAGGAGGGCCTCCCAGGCCGCGAGGAGGACCATGAAGGGGGTCGCTCCCGCGCTCCGGGCGAGCGCCGAGACGCCCGTGACGACCTCCCCGCCGAGCGCCACCGGCAGGCTCCCTCCGCGGAAGCTCTGGACCGCCGGCCGCGGACGGTCGGCCGGCAGGTCGAGCAGCCCGGGAGCCCCGGCGAGGCGCTCCCGCCAGTAGGCGAGCTGGCCCGCGAGGATCTCCCCGGCCAGCCACTCGCGCTGCCAGGCGGCATAATCGGCGTACTGGATGGGCAGGCCGGGGAGGGGTGAGGAGAGGCCCAGGCCCTCCCGATAGAAGGCCGAGAGGTCGCGCACGAGCACCCCCACCGACCAGCCGTCCCCCACGCCATGGTGGAGGTTGAGGAAGAGGGCGTGGTCGGCCTCGCCCAGCCGCACGAGCGTGGCGCGGAGGAGAGGTCCGGCGGCGAGGTCGAAGGGCCGGCGGCCCTCCTCCCGCCCCAGCCGTTCGCGCTCGGCCGCCGCCCGCTCGGCAGGCAGGCCGGCGAGGTCGGCGACCGGCAGGGCCGCCGGGAGCCCGGCGGCGGGGGCGATGACCTGCACCGGCCCTTTCTCGGCCGCCTCGAAGGTGGTGCGCAGGGCCTCATGCCGCCCGGCCAGGCGGGCGAGAGAGGAGGCGAGAGCGGCGACGGAGAGGGACCCGCGCAGGCGCACGGCCCCGGGCAGGTTGTAGAGGGGGCTCCCGGGCTGCAGCCGGTCGAGGAACCACATCCGCTCCTGGGCGAAGGAGGCCGCCATTTCCACCCGGCCGTCGGCCCTGGGGAGGCGCGGCCGGGGCGCGATCGGCGGGGCGGCGGCGCGGCGGGCGGCCTCCACCTCCCGCGCCAGGCCCTCGACCGTGGCCGTCTCGAACAGCTTGCGCAGGGGGACCTCGACCCCAAACGCCCGGCGCACCCGGGAGAGCACCTGGGTGGCGAGGAGCGAATGGCCGCCCAGCCGGAAGAAATCGTCCCGCACCCCGGCCTCCTCGACTCCCAGCACCTCGGCCCAGATCCCCAGGAGGACGGTTTCGATCTCGCTCCGCGGTCCCTCGCCGCCCGTCCTCTCCCCCGGCGGCCGGACCGCGACGGCGGCCAGGGCCCGCCGGTCGACCTTGCCGTTGGCCGTGAGCGGCAGGGCCGGGAGCACCGCCACGGCGGAGGGGACCATGTAGGAGGGCAGGCGCGCCGCGAGCCAGTCGTCCAGGGCCGCGGGGTCGAGTCCCTCCCCCGCCACATAGCCGACCAGCCGCCGCTCGGCGGCCGACCCGCCGAGGGCGAAGACCGCCGTCTCCCGCACCCCCGGGAAGGCGGCGAGCACCGCTTCGACCTCGCCGGGCTCGATACGGAAACCACGCACCTTGACCTGGCGGTCGACCCGGCCCAGGAAGTCGAGGCGCCCGTCGCCGCGCCAGCGCACGAGGTCGCCGGTGTGGTAGAGCCGGCCACCCGCACCCCCGAACGGATCGGGCCGAAAGCGGTCCGCCGTCAGGTCTGGACGGTGGAGATAGCCGCGCGCCAGGCCGTCGCCGCCCACCGCCAGCTCCCCCGCCACCCCTACCGGCACCGGCCGGCCCTCGCCGTCGAGCACGTGGACCCGGGTGTTGGCGATCGGCCGGCCGATGGAGAGCGCGCCGCCGAGATCCGCCTCCGCCACCGGCCCGCAGCAGGTGAAGGTCGTACCCTCGGTCGGGCCGTAGCCGTCGATCAGCCGGGTCTCCGGGAGGGCGCGGACCGCCCGCGCCACGTGCGCCGGGGAGAGCGCGTCGCCGCCGGCCAGGAGTTGGCGCACCCCGGAGAGGGCCGGGAGCTCCTCGTCCACCATCTGGTGGAAGAGGCCCGCGGTCAGCCAGAGGGTCGTCACCCCGTGCCGGGCGAGCGCCTCGCCCAAGGCCGCAAGCGTCGGTGTCTCTGGCGGCATGAGGACCAGACGGCCGCCGTTCAGGAGCGGGCCCCAGATCTCCAGGGTCGAGGCGTCGAAGGAGGCCGGGGCGAGCTGAAGGAAGACCTCCTCGGGGCCGAAGCGCGCGTAGTCCGCCCCCCGGACCAGCCGCACCACCCCGCGGTGGACCACCGCCACTCCCTTCGGCCGGCCCGTCGAGCCCGAGGTGAACATGACATAGGCGAGGCTCTCCGCCACCGCACGGCCGGGGAGAGGGTGCGGTGGCCGGAGGGCGGGCAGCCTCTGGCCCAGCAGGGGCCGGCCGCCATCGTCCAGGAGGACGACCCGCCCCCCCTGCCCCGCCTGCCCCGCCTGAATGCCGGCCGGCAGCCGCTCGGCCATTTCGGGTGCCGCGAGGAGCACCGGCACCTGCCCCTCCTCCAGCATGAAGCCCAGCCGCTCCTGGGGATAGGCGGGGTCGAGCGGCAGGTAGGCCCCGCCCGCCGCGAGCACGGCGACAGTGGCGACGACGAGGCCGAGCGAGCGCGGGAGGGCCAGGGCCACGGCGACTTCCGGCCCCACGCCGAGGGCGGCGAGCACTCCGGCCAGGCGCTCGGCGCGGGCCGCGAGCTCGCCGTAGGTCAGGTGATCCCCCCCGCTCACTCCACTCACCAGCGCCACCGCCTCGGGCGTGCGCGCCGCCTGCTCGGCGAACAGGGCGTAGATCGTGCCCTCCCGCGGGTAGGCGGTCGCCGTCCCCGACCATTCGACGAGGAGCTCTGCCCGCTCCCCGGTGGAGAGGAGGGGGAGCTCCGAAACCGGCCCGGCGAGCCCCGCCTCCCCGCCGGCGGCGAGCGCGGCGAGCAGGTTCGTCAAGTGGCCGCTCATCCGCTCCATGGCCGCCGGCTCGAAGAGGTCGCCGTCGTAGAGCCAGCGTCCGGCCAGTCCGTGCGCCGTGTCGGCGAGCCCCACCTGGAGGTCGAACTGCACCCCCGGCTCGTCGAGCGCCAGCGAGCTGAGCGCCAGCGGGCCGAGGTCGAAGGGCACCCCAGCCTCCCCCACCGCCAGCGCCGCCAGGCCGGCCTCGTGAGCCTTGCGCCCCTTCTGCAGGATGAGGACGGCCTGGAAGAGCGGCGAGCGGCCCGGATCGCGCTCCGGCTGCAGGCGCTCGGCCAGGAGCGGCAGCGGGTAGTCCTGGTGGGCGAAGGCGGCGAGGGCGGCCCGGCGCACCCTCGTAAGAAGCTCCGCCCCGCTGGGGTCGCCCCCTACATCGCCAGGGATCGGTACCGGGTTGACGAGGTAGCCCACGAGGCCGGCCAGCTCGGGGTCGCTCCGACGGGTCGTGGGGCAGCCGACGACGAGCTTCTCCTGGCCGGCGTAGCGGGAGAGGAGGATCTCGAAAGCCGTGAGGAGAGCCATGTAGAGGGTGGCGCCCTGCCGGCGGGCCAGCCGCTTCAGGGCATCGGTCGGGCCGGGGGCGAGGCGCACGCTCCGGGAGGCGCCGCGGAAGCCCTGCGCCGTGGGGCGCGGGTGGTCGGTCGGCAGCTCGAGGACCAGCGGGGTATCGGCGAGCGCCTGGCGCCAGAAGGCCAGCAGCTCCTCGCCGCGCGCCCCGGCCAGGCTCGCCGCCTCCCGGCGCGAGGCCTCGCCGGGACCGAGCGCCGGCGGCGGTGGGAGAGGCGACGCCTCTCCCCGCCCCAGCTCCCGCCCGTAGAGCGCCCCGAGGTCGCGCAGGAGGACGCCCAGGGACCAGAAGTCGGCGACGATGTGGTGCACGGAGACGGTGAGCGCCTGCCCTTCCGCGCTGGCGACGAGGCCGAGGCGCAGGAGCGGCCCGCGGGCGAGGTCGAACGGCCGGAAGGCGATCTCCGCGAGTCGGCGCGCGAGATCCGGTCCGGCGAGGGACCCGGCGTCCTCCACGACGAAATCCACCCGCGGCTCCTCGCCCACTCGCCCGGCCGGCCCCTCCGGGGCATCGTGGAAGGTCGCCCGGAGGGCCGGATGGCGGGCGGCCAGGGCCGTCGCCGCGCGGCGCAG
Organism: Acidobacteriota bacterium; assembly: GCA_034666805.1. GTDB lineage: Bacteria > Acidobacteriota > Thermoanaerobaculia > Multivoradales > UBA5704 > DASQPA01. The sequence goes on along the minus strand of JAXDLD010000019.1, from coordinate 485 downwards.
GGCGGCGATCCCGGTCTCATCGAGAGGAGTGAGGACGCGGGCGGCACCCGCGATGACGTAGGCGGTGTTGCCGCGCGCCAGCCGGTCGAGGAACCAGAGCGCACGCTGGCCGTAGGAGAGACGGAAACCCCTGGCATCCTGGGGTTCGAGATCTTTTGTCTTGTTCTCTAAATCCATATCTGTCAGCACGATCCGGCAGCAGGCCGAGCCGTAGCCCTTCTATGACAGGGTGTGCCAAACGGGGCGGATCGATCCCTGGGACCCCTGGGGAGAGAGAGATCTCGCTGCCTGGGGGTGGGCGCGCCGGCTTTAAGCGAGGACCAGCTTCTGGGTCACCGGCGGCAGGCAGCGGCTGGCGTCGCACGGCTGGTAGGTGAGGAGGAGCCGGCCGGCGCCCGTGCCCACCTCGCCCTCGACGACGACCGTCCCGTCGTAGCCGTCGAGCGGCTGGTCGACCGCCGCGAGATGCATCTGACCGGGCGCGG
>JAXDLD010000018.1:0-3861 GCA_034666805.1 Acidobacteriota bacterium | reverse complement strand
CTCAAGGTCGGGCTCTTCAAGGTTGCCGCCTCTGGCATTCCACTTTCCTCCAGGGCGCTATTCACGCATAACGGCCCGCCAGTTGCAAACGGGACCGGCGCGCTCTTTTCGCCCACGCCAACGGCCGGCCTCGCACGCGGGGCCGGCCGCCGCGACGCAGGGGGGAAAGCTTAGGAGGCTGGCGGGCAGTCGCCGAGGATGTCGGCGCCCGGACCGTTGTCCAGGTGCGCGATCTGCTTCAGGGTGTCGTACTTGGCGAGCTGTTCCGGAGTGAGGATCGCCGAGAAGCTGGTGTCGAAGGCCTCGCGGGCGCTCTTGATCTTGTCCTTGTTGTCGACTAAGGAAATGGCGTCCTTGCCCACCGTCGCCGGGTCGGGGGAGGTCACGCCGAGGTCCGTGCGCAGCTGCTGGCAGATGGGGGCACGGGCCTGGCGCAGGGCCTGCTCGGCGGTGTCCAGGGTCTTCGCGAAGCCGGCGAGCTGGGTGGCCTGATCGGCCGACAGCCCGAGGAACCGGGCGAGCGCCTTGGGGTGGTGGAGGATGTTGGCGGCCGTGCCGGCGTCCGTCGGGGTGGCGGGCGGGGGAGGGGTGGTCGGCTTGCCGGCCGCGAGCGCCGGGAGGGCCAGGGTACCGAGAAGGGCGGCGAGGACGAGAGCTTTTTTCCTGTTCATGATGGGATCTCCTCTGTCAGGTAGGTGATTCGATCTGCCGGAAGAAACCCACGAGCCGCGCCTTTCATGCGGGCCATCCCGCGGCCATCCTCATTTTTCTATTTCCGCGCAGATCGTAGCGCTAGGAAGGACAGGGAGAGGACATAAAAAAGCCCGGAGCCAAGCGAGTCAGTTTCGCCAGCACTCCGGGATCACGAGGGGCAAAGTGCCCGTGGAGAGTCTTCGCCATCCCGGGCTTCCCAGGCGGCTTCCTCGGGGGGATCACAGGAGGTCGGGGGGAGAAGCTCCTCCTGCTTTGCTCCACCATGGAAGCCTAGGATGTCGAGGAGTGCAGTGTAAATCGGCCGACCTTACGGCATCATTACATGCCATTACACGCTGCGGCGGGCTGCCAGAGCCTCGTGGACCTTCCCCGCCAGCACCTCGGCGGAGAAGGGTTTGGGACAGAAGACGTCCTCGCCGGGGGGGTGGCCGTGCCGCTCGAGGACGAAGGCGGTGTGGCCGGAGAGGAAGACGACCGGCAGGTCCGGCTGCCGCTCGCGGGCCGCCGCCGCCACCGCGACGCCGCTGGGGCCGGGGAGCACGACGTCGGTGACCACCAGGTCGATCTCCTCCCCGCTGCCGGTGAGGAAGGCGAGGGCCTCGTTGCCGTCCCCGGCCGCCGTCACCCGGAAGCCCAGGGTGTCCAGGAGGGAGCGGGTCGAGAGCCGCAGCTCCCGGTTGTCCTCGACCAGGAGGATGCGCTCGCCGTTGCCGCGCAGGAGACCCGGGGTGGCGGCCGGGGACGGCGGCAGCGGGGTGCGCCGGGAACGGGGGAAGAGCATCTCGAAGCGGGCCCCCTGCCCCGGCGCGCTCGTGATCTCGATCGTCCCCCCGCTCTGGCGGACGAAGCCGTAGACCGCGGCGAGCCCGAGGCCGTTCTTCCCCATCTCTTCCTGGGTGGTGAAGAAGGGGTCGAAGACCTGATCGCGGATCGCCTCGGGGATGCCATGGCCGCTGTCGGCGACGGCCAGGAGCACCCGGTCGCCGGCGGGGAGGGCGCGGTTCTTGGCCTCGATCGTCACCGCTCCGCCGAGCGGCATGGCCTCGCGGGCATTGGCGAGGAGGTGGACGAAGGCCTGCCGGAGATGCGTCGGGTCGCCCTCGATCGGCCACAGGCCCTCTTCCACCCGGAGGTCCAGGCGCACCTCGTCGTCGAGCAGGGGGCGGGCGCTCTCCGGCAGCTCCGCGAGCAAGCGGGCGAGGTCGATCACCTCGCTCCGCGCGCCCTGGCGGCGGCCGAAGGCGAGGACGCGGCGGATCAGGTCCGAGGACTTCCAGGCGGTGCTCAGGATGATCTCCATCCGCCGCACCACCGGGTCGCCCGCGGGCAGGTCGCGCTGGACCATCTCGGCCTGGCCGGTGATCACCCCCAGGTAGTTGTTGAGGTCGTGGGCGAGGCCGCTCGCCAGGCGGCCGATCGCCTCCATCTTCTGGGCCCGGTAGTAGGCGGCCTGGCCGGCGTGGCGGGCGGCCTCGGCCGCGGCGAGCCGCCGCTCACGGGCGGCGAGCCAGGCCGCGGTCACCGCCACCGCCACCGTCCAGACCAGCGCCAGGCCGAGCGCGGCCTCGATCTCGGCGCGGACGAGGACGAGCCCGAGGAGGAGCCCGGCCGCCCCCAGCCCGGCGACGGCGAGGACGACCGGCTGCGGGTCGGCGCTCGGCGGGGTGGGGGCCGGAGGGTACGGGGGCGGGGCGGGGCCGCTCACGTCCGCTCGCTCCGCAACACGTACCCGGCCCCCTTGATGGTGTGGAGGAGGCGCTTGTCGCGTTCGCCGTCGATCTTCTGCCGCAGGCGGTGGACGGCGACGTCGACCAGGTTCGAGAAGGAGTCGAGCGAGCCGTCCCAGACGTGGTCGGCCAGGTCGGTGCGGGTCACCACCTCGTCCTTGTGGCGCAGCAGATACTCCAAGAGGGCGAACTGCTGGCGGGTGAGCTCCAGGGTCTCGCCGCCCACCGTCACCCTGCGGGTGGCGCGGTCCATGACGAGGTCGCCGGCCCGGAGCTCGGGTTCGAGCGGCCGGTCGCGCCGGCGGAGCAGGCTCCGCACCCGGGCCAGGAGCTCGGGGAAGGAGAAGGGCTTGGTGAGATAGTCGTCCGCCCCGGTGTCCAGGCCGTTCACCCGGTCGGCGACGTCGGTCCGTCCGGTCAGCATGAGGACCGGCATGGTGAGCCCCTGGCGGCGCCAGGCGCGCAGCAGCTCGAGGCCGGAGGGCGGCGGGATCGACCAGTCGAGGACGACCAGGTCGTAGGGATTGATGGAGACGAGCTCGTCGGCGGTCGGGCCGTCGTGGGCGAGGTCGACCGCGTAGGCCTCCGAGGTCAGCCCGGAGGCGACCGATTGGGCAAGCTCCCTGTTGTCGTCGACCACGAGAATTCGCATGGCATCTTAAGGATGCCGGCCACAACTGGAGATTGGGCTCGGCGCCTAGGGATAGTACCCGCGAATCGCCTCGACCGTCACCCCCGGACGGCCGACCTGGACGGAGACGGGCCTGTATCTGCCCGAATATTCACCCGGCTTCCCGGCCGTAGCCGGCTGGTAGACGAGGAGGTAGCGGGAGCGCAGCTCCTCCTCGATCCGGGTGTAGACCGCGGTCAGGTCGCTCGCCGCCTCGGGGAAGAAGCTCTCGCCGCCGGTCTCCTCGGCCAGCCGGGCGAGGCGCTTCCGGGTCTCGACATCGAGCCGGCTGACCGCGAGGCCCACGGTGTAGAGGGTCACCCCGGAGCGGCGGGCATACTCCAGGGCCTCGTCGAAGGTGAAATGGCTCGAACGGTCGCCGCCGTCGGTCAGGAGGAGGAGGGCGCGCTGGCCGCGGACCCCCTGGAGGTAATGGAGGCCGAAGACCAGGCTGTCCCAGAGGACGGTGCTGCGCTCGGCCTGGAGACCGGCCAGGGCCCCGGCGAGGGTCGGCAGGTCGTTGGTGAGCTTGACCGCGAGGCGCGGGCTCTCGCTGAAGGGGATGAGCGCCGCCCGGTCGCGGGGGGAGAGGGTCGCCTTGAGGAAGCCGAGGGCGGCGCGCTGGGCCTCGGGGAGGCTCTTGATCATGGAAGCCGAGGTGTCGATCAGGAGGGCGGCGGCGACGGGGAGGTCGGTGACCCGCTCGAAGCGCACCACCTCCTGCGGGACGCCGCCGTCGAGGACCTTGAA
>JAXDLD010000017.1:0-3693 GCA_034666805.1 Acidobacteriota bacterium | reverse complement strand
TACCCTTTCGCGGTTTCAGGATGTGGAGAGCCCGGTCGAGAGGAGAGAAGGTCCCGAAAGAGGAACATCGCCGCCATGCCGTCGATAGACCATGAGATCTTCGTGGATCTCTTTAAGAATCGCCCGTCGCTTGCCGCCGAGATGCTAGTGGAGGCGCTGGGCGTCTCGCTTCCGCCCTACACCGAGGCCCGCCTCGCCTCGACCGACTTGACCGAGATCCGGCCCGCCGAATACCGCGCCGACGCCGTGGTCGTCCTCCTCGACCGCGACCTCCCCGTCCGGGTGATCATCGTCGAGGTCCAACTGGCCGTCGACCCAAGAAAGCGCTTCAGTTGGCCCGCCTATGTCGTGAACTCGCGCGCCCACCATGGCTGCCCGGCGGATCTCCTCGTCCTCGCGACCGATCCGATCGTCGCCGGGTGGTGCGCGGAGCCGATCGAGATTGGCTCCGGCTTCGTCCTGCACCCGGCCGTGCTGCGCCGCGACGCCGTTCCCGTTGTGACAGACCCTGCGGAAGCGGCCCGCCGGCCCGAGCTCGGGGTGCTTTCCGCGATGGCGCACGGCGAGACCGAGCAGGGAGCAACGATCGCAGCCGCGGTGCTTCCCGCGATCCAGGGGCTCGATGACGACAGGGCCAGGCTGTACTACGACCTCGTGTACAATTCCTTGAATGCGGCGGCTCGCCGCGCGTTGGAGGCGATGATGAAGGGCTACGAATACCAGACCGATTTCGCGAAAAAGTACGTCGCACAGGGACGCACCGAGGGACGCACCGAGGGACGCACCGAGGGACGCCTCGAGGGACGCCTCGAAGGACGCACCGAGGAGGCGGCGCACGCCCTGTTGACCGTGCTTCGAGCCCGCGGCTTGGCGGTGCCGGACGCCATCCGCGAGCGGATCCTGGCCCAGAAGGATCCGGAGCGGCTCGAGCGCTGGTTGGAGAGGGCCGTCGTTGCCGCTTCGGTCGCCGCGGTGATCGACGAGCCGAACTGAAGGTCTCCGTTCGGGTCGGATACCCTTCAGCCGGATCCTCCCGCTTCGGGCTATACTCCACCCGGTTTGGGCCGTTAGCTCAGTTGGTAGAGCAGCGGACTTTTAATCCGCGGGTCCAGAGTTCGAGTCTCTGACGGCCCACCATTCCAAACAAGGCTGGGAAGAGCCACCGCGTCCTGAATCAGACGCCGTGGCGCTCTTCGACCACCCGGCCGAGGCGGCCAGAGGTCAGGCGGGCGAGGGTGGGGTCTAGGCGGACGATCGTCTCCTCCCGCCGGGGGCCGGTCGAGATCAAGGAGCAGGCGGCGCCGACCTCCTGCTCGACGAAGTCGATGTAGTCGCGGGCCTCCTCGGGCAGGTCGGCGGGGTCCAGGATGCCCACCGTCTCCCGCTTCCAGCCCTTCATCGTGCGCAACACCGGCTCGGCGGTTTCGAGCGAGCGCTGCTCCGGCGGCAGGTTGCGGATCACCTCGCCGCGGACCCGGTAGCCGATACAGACCGGGATCTCGTCGAACTGGTCGAGGACGTCGAGCTTGGTGAGCGCGATGGCGTCGACCCCGTTGACCATCCTCGCGTAGCGGGCGACGACGGTGTCGAGCCAGCCGCAGCGGCGCGGACGGCCGGTGACGGTGCCGAACTCGTTGCCGCGCTGGCGCAGGAACTCGCCGACCTTGCCTTCGAGCTCGGAGACCATCGGGCCACCGCCCACCCGGGTGGTGTAGGCCTTGAGCACCCCGAGCACCCCGTCCATCCGGTTGGGCGGCACGCCGGTGCCGGTCGAGGCCCCGCCGGCGGTCGAGCTCGAGCTGGTGACATAGGGGTAGGTGCCGTGGTCCAGGTCCAGGAGGGTGCCCTGGGCCCCCTCGAAGAGCAGGCTCTTGCCTTCCGCGATCCAGCCGTTCAGGAGCTGCTCGGTGTCGGCGAGGGACGGCTTCAACCGCTCGGCCCAGCCCCGGCACTGGTCGGCGAAGGTCGCGGGCTGGGCGAGCGGCTCGCCGCCCAGGGAGGTCAGCTCGGCCTGGATGCGGGAGAGCTGGAGGCGCAGGCGATCCTCCAGGTCCGGGGCGAAGAGGTCGCAGAGGCGCAGGCCGTAGCGCGACGCCTTGCCCTCGTAGGCCGGGCCGATGCCGCGGGCGGTGGTGCCGATCCGTCCCGCGCCCCGCGCCTTCTCGCGCGCCTGGTCGAGCTCGGCGTGGCAGGGCAGGAGGACGTGGGCGCGGTTCGAGAGGAAGAGCCGGCCGTCGAAACGCACCCCCGCCTCGTAGAGCCGGCCGAGCTCGCCCAAGAGAGCGTCCGGCGCGATCACCATGCCGTTGCCGAGCACGCAGAGCATCTCCGGATGGAGGATGCCCGAGGGGATGAGCTGCAGGGAGAAGTGGCGATCGCTGAAGCGCACCGTGTGCCCGGCGTTGTGGCCCCCCTGGTAGCGGACCACCGCGTCGAAGGCCGGGCAGAGGAGATCGACGATCTTCCCCTTCCCCTCGTCCCCCCACTGCATTCCGATGATGATGACGTTGGCCATGGCTTCCAGTCCGCAAGCGCGCTCTTTTAAGGCAAGACAAAAAAGACGGTCGGGACAGTAGCAGATGGGGACGGCAGGGGCAAATCGGCAGCCGAGACACCAGAGCGACCCTGCCCGCCGGGCGTGCTAGCATCTAGCGGAATTTGATCCCTGAGGAGCACCGCTTTGCAGACCATGCTGGGGGCCGTCAACATCCTGCTGCCGATCGCCTATCTCCTGGTGGCGGTGGGCTACGGCTTCCTCTTCTTCTCCCCGCGCCCGGTCGCCGCCCGCGCGGCCATGCCGGCGCTCCGCGGCACGGTGCTCCTCCACCTCGCCTACCTGGCGGGGCTCGCCGTCCGGCACCGGCAGTTCCCGGCCGCCAACGTCTCCCAGGCGCTCTCGGTCGTCGCCCTGGCCATCGCCCTGGTCTACGTCTTCGTCGAGTGGCGGGGGCGGGAGCGGTCGACCGGCTTCTGGCTGGTCGCCATGGTCTTCTTCTTCCAGCTCCTGGCCTCGATCCTCTCCCGGCCCGACCCGCCGGACCTGCCGATCTTCCACAACGTCTTCTTCGCCACCCACGTCTCCCTGGCGCTCCTGGGCTATGCCGCCTTCGCGGTCGCCGCCGTCTACGCCTTCCTCTTCCTGCAGCTCTACCGGGACCTGAAAGCCGGCCGCTACGCCACCTTCTACGGCAAGCTGCCGCCGCTCGAGGTGCTGGAGCGGATGATGCTCGGCGCCCTCGGGGCCGGCTTCGTGGCTCTGACCGGCGCTGTCTTGACCGGCGCCTTCTGGGCGGAGAAGCTCTATGCCGGCGGCTGGCTCCACGACCCCAAGATCCTGGTCACCCTGGCCACCTGGCTGATCTACGCCGCCGCCCTCCTCCTCCGCCGCCTGCGCCGCTGGCAGGGACGGCAGACGGCGCTCGCCAGCCTGGCCGGGCTCGGGGTCATCCTCTTCTCCATGGTGGCGGTCAACTTCTTCTCCCATAGCTTCCACGGTTTCCACTAGGGATCATGGACCTGAGCCTCGATCACGGCGCTTCCGGAATCCGGCCGGACCCTCCCCTCCTCCTCCTGGGGACGGATTTCCGCTGCGCGCCCTTGGAGCTCCGCGAGAAGGTCTCCTATAAGAGGGAGGAGGGCGAGGAGCTCCTCATCCACCTCCTCGCCCGGCCTTCGGTGGCCGAGGCCTTCCTG
>JAXDLD010000016.1:0-2839 GCA_034666805.1 Acidobacteriota bacterium | reverse complement strand
TATGGTGACCGGCGGATCGAGGAGGAGGAGGGTGGCGTCGAGCTCGTCGGGCGGCGAGGTCCACAGGAGCTTCGCGACCCGGTAGGTCGCCGGGTCGCCTTCCTGTAACGCCTCGAAGACGATCTGGGCATCGTCGGGTCCGAGCGACTGGTACTGGTTCTGGACCGCCGGGTCGTCGCTGACCACATGGGCGTTCGTCAGCAGGAGCCGTCCGTCGAGGTCGGGAGAGAGGGACTTCCCGTCGACCAGGAAGCCGGTGCCGAAACCCTCGCCCAGGTTCGTCTGCACCTGGGCCACGAGGCGGCAGCGGTCGAGGCCGGTGCGATACCACTTCAAGGTGACGACGCCCTCCCGGCCGAGGACCTTCTGGAGCTCCACGGTCCTTTCGATCGTCTTGCCGAGAGCCCCGGCGGCGAGGTCGACGCGGCCCCCCTTGCGTTCGAGCGCGAACGCATTGGCCTGCAGGAGCGGCAGGAGCAGGGAGCCCGGCGGGGTCTCGACCGTCAGCCCCCAGACCTCGGTGAGCTGGCGGAGAGTGCTCGACAGCTCGAAGGCGTCGGCGTCCGGCCGCTTAACGTACTCCTGCAGCCAGGAGAGGGCATCGTCGGCGTTTCCGAGCGCCACCGAGGCCTCGGCCGCGGTCGCGAGGTCCCAATACTCGAGACTCGCACGCGGCCCGCGGGCCTCGATGGTGGCCAGGATCTCGCGGGCGAGGGCGAGGTCGTCGGGGGGACTCGCGAGCGCCACCCCGTCCCGCCGCGCCCGGTCGACGAGCGCCACGGTGTTGATGCCGTGCCAGAGGTGCTTCCGCGGATCGGAGACATAGACGGCGTGATAGGCGTCGACCGCGCGCTGCAGGTTGAGCCGGCTCACCCGCAGTGCGGCAGCCTGGGGATCGGCGTTGACCGCGTTGACGTAGAGCTGCTTGTAGACCCGGCCGAGCAGACCGCGCGCCTCCGCGTTCTCCTCCGGGTCGTCCGCTGTGCGGGCGACGAGCGACTCCAGGATGTCGATCGCCTTCGACACCTTTTCCGGCCCCTGGTCGATGAGCGATTGCGCGTACTGGCGGCGGATCTGGGCGTCGTCCTGACCGGTCTGGCGGAGGGCCTCCGCCACCCGCTCCATGAGGTCGAAGTAGCACTTGCGGCGGAGAGTCTGGAGAGCCGTCCGGGCTCCCTTGGCCGAGATCGTCTCGTCCTGGTTCAAGGCCGAGATCAGCTCGTTGGCGAGCCTTGATGCGCCATCACGGTCGAACCGCTCGACGGTCTCCGTCAAGCGGCCGAGGAAGTCGCTCTCGTTCCAGGCCATGGTGCTCTCCTATAGGCCCAGGAGCTCGCGGAGCTTGCCGCGCAGCTGCGGGCCGCTCAGGTACTTGCTGATGTCGTGGCGCCAGGCCCCGCGGTTCTGCTCGTTGACGTCGTGGACGGCCTGCCGGCCGCCCCGGCGGTAGTCGTTGGCGAAGATCGGGTCGAAGCCCGCCACCGGATCGAGCTTGTCGTAGACGTTGAACCACTCCCCCCGTACCTTGGCGGCGGGGAACCCGTCGTCGCGGCTCCATTCGGGCTTCAGCTTGTCCTGGACCTCGTCGATGCCCAAGGGGCTGCCGATCGTCATCAGCCCGTCCACGACCGGCGCCTCGGCGACCCGCTTCAGGCAGTCGTAGGCGATGACCGTCCCCATGCTGTGGCTGACGACGACGTGCGGACCGGGCCGGGCGGCGCCCTCCTGCAAGCCCTTGATCATGCGGTCGCGGATCTCGTCCTGGACCTTGTAGGTGGTGCCGGGGCGCGGGCTGTAGTCGACGTTGAAGAGGTAGTGGTGGACGTCGCGGAGGAGCTTCTTCATGAGCCGCTCCTTGATCGGCCAGGGCAGGGGGATGCGCTCCAGCTGCTCCCGGACCGGCGACGGCTCCGCCGCCCCCGCAGCCGACATCGCCGCCGACATCGCCCCCTCCACGGCGAGCGGCACGGCGAGCTTGCCGGCGAGCTTCGCCACCCAGATCTTCTCTTCCGCGCTCATCTCTAGGACGTCCAGGTCGACCGGCTCCGCCGAAAGGCTCTCGGCGGCCGCCTCGTTGGTGGCGCTCTCTGTGTCCCCCTCCGTCAGGGGGCGCTCGTACATCACGTCCGCCCAGTAGACCATCGAGCAGGTCACGCCCTCGGCGCCGAGGTCGAGCCCGTCGCCGTTCGCCAGGCTGCGGCTCCAGAGGTCGAGCAGCGGGTCCTGCGGGGGTTTGTTCGCGATGCCGTGAATGAAGGTGACGTGTGCCAAGGCTCCTCCTTGCCGAGCGGTCCGGGAGAAAATCGGGGATCGCTATTCTACAGGACGCGTGCGTGGGAGAATTCGTGATAAGCCCGGGAACTACGCCCGGGCCGAGCCTTCAATCCCCCGGCAGGCTCTTCTCGAGCTTCTCCGCCAGGGTCTCCAGGTGGGTGCGCTGGCTCAGGCGCTCGCTCTCTTCGTCTCCACTCTCGCCGACGCCCAGCCGCTCGCCCAGGTGGCGCAGCTCCTGGAGGAGCTTGGTGATCTCCTGCTCGGAGAGGAGGCTGATCTGGAGGTTCAAATGGGCCCGCTGATTGGCCTGGCGGGTCATCCGGTTCTGGCTGATGAGGACGAAGATGGAGAGGAGGACCCCCTCGGCGGAGACGATGAGGGTGAGGATGCCGAAGGGGAAGGGGTCGAAGGGACGGACGCCGGGAACCAGCCGGAGGTTGAGCCCGAACCAGACCAGGAAGCCGAGGACGTGCACGGTGAGGAAGAGGAGGCTCCCCATGATCCGGGTAAAGCCGTCGCTCACCCGCTCGGTCAGGGTGCGCTGGCGGATCGCCGCCCGTTCGAG
>JAXDLD010000015.1:0-9219 GCA_034666805.1 Acidobacteriota bacterium | reverse complement strand
GCACGACGACTTCTTCGTCCTCGGCGGCCACTCGCTCCTCGTGGCGCAGGCGCTGTCGCGCATCCGCCAGGCGCTCGGAGTCGAGGTGCCGCTGGTCGAGGTCTTCAAAAAGCCGACCGTGGCCGAGCTCGCCCAGTGGATCGAGAAGGAAGGGCGGAGCGCCGCAGGATCCTCACCCTTGGCGACGTTGCCGCCGATCCGGCCCCTCCCGCCGGCTCTCCGCGACGGCCTCCCGCTGCCGCTGTCGTTCGCCCAGGAGCGGGTCTGGTTCCTCGACCAGCTCACCCCGGGCGGCAACCTGGCCTACAACTTCCAGGTCGCGATCCGGCTCCGGGGGCCGCTCGACATGGGGGTCCTCGAACGGACCCTCGGGGAGATCGTCCGCCGGCACGAGGTGCTGCGCACGAGCTTCCCCGAGGTCGCAGGCCGGCCGGTGCAGGTGGTCCACCCGGCATCTCCCCTGCGGCTCGTGAAGATCGATCTCTCCGGCCTCCCCCCCGCCGCGCGGCGGGAGCGCTCGGAGGCGCTCATCGAGGAGCAGATCCAGACTCCCTTCGATCTCGCCCGGGGTCCGCTCATCCGCTGGCTGCTCCTGCGGGAGGGCTCCCTGCACCACACCCTGGTCCAGGTCGAGCACCACTTCGTCCACGACGGCTGGTCGCTCGCCATCTTCCTCCGCGAGCTGAAAGCCCTCTACGAGGCGTTCTCAGAGGGCGCGCCTTCGCCGCTGCCGGAGCTGCCGGTCCAGTACGCGGACTACGCGGTCTGGCAGCGGGAGTGGATGGCGGGGGAGGCCATGGAGCGCCTCCTCGGCTACTGGAAGGAGAAGCTCGCGGGGAGCCCGCCGGCCCTGGAGATCGCCACCGACCGCCCGCGGCCGCCGCAGGGCTCCTTCCGCGGCGACATCGCTCTCCTCCGGGTCGAGCCAGGCCTCTACGAGTCTCTCCGCCGCTTCGCCCGGCGCCAGGGCTTCACCCTCTACATGACGATGCTCGCCGGCTTCCTCGCCCTGCTCCACCGCTACACGGGCGAGGAGGACGTGGTGATCGGCAGCAGCAACGCCAACCGGCGGGCGCGGGAGATCGAGGGGATGATCGGGATGGTGGTCAACAGCCTCGTGCTGCGGGCCGACCTCGCCGGCCGGCCGAGCTTCCGCGAGCACCTCGGCCGGGTGCGCGAGCTGGCCCTGGCGACCTCCACCCACCAGGACATGCCGTTCGAGCGGCTTGTCCAGGAGCTGCGGTTCGAACGCCGGCCCGGCCGCAACCCCCTCTTCCAGCTGATGTTCAATTTTCACGACGCCCCGGTCCCCGACTTCCACTTCGCCGGCCTGGAGCTCTTCCCCGAGGTGCGCGGCAACCGCACGGCGAAGATGGACATGAACGTCATCGTCGTGCCGCGGGCCGAGCAGCGGGTGGGGAGAGGGGACGACGCGGCGGACCACGGCGCCGTCCTCCACTGGGAGTACAACACCGACCTCTTCGACCGGGCGACGGTCGAGCGGATGGCGGCCCATTACCAGATTCTCCTCGCCGGGGCGGTGGCCGACCCCCTGCTCGCGCTCCCCGAGCTGCCGCTCCTGACGCCGGCCGAGCACGCCCAGGCCCTCGCGGGCTGGAACGACACGAAGAGCGACTACCCTCGCGATTCCTCGATCCCCGAGCGGTTCGCCGCCTGGGCGGCCCGCACGCCGGAGGCGACCGCCGTCGTCTTCGACCGGGACAGCCTGACCTACGGCGAGCTCGAAGCGGAGTCGAACCGACTGGCGCACCACCTGCGTGGCCGGGGGGTGCGGCCAGGCGATCTCGTTGCCCTCGCCGTCGAGCGCTCGCTGGCGCTCGTCCCGGCCATCCTCGGCATCCTGAAGAGCGGTGCCGGCTACGTGCCGCTCGATCCCGCCTATCCGGCGGAACGGCTCTCCTTCATGCTCGCGGACAGCGGCGCCCGTCTGCTGCTGGGACAGGAGCGCTCGCTCGCTCGTCTGCCCGCCTCCGGCCTGCCCACGGTCTCTTTAGACCGCGACCGCGAGGAGATCGCGAGCGCATCGGCCTCGTCACCCTCCCCTCCGCCCGGTCCTGGCGACATCGCCTATGTGATGTACACCTCGGGCTCGACGGGGCGGCCGAAAGGGGTGGCGGTGACCCACCGGAACGTCCTCCGGCTGGTCTTGGGTAGTGGTTTCGCCCGCTTCGGCCCGGAGCAGGTGTTCCTCCAGCTGGCGCCGATCTCGTTCGACGCCTCGACCCTGGAGCTCTGGGGGCCGCTCCTTAACGGCGGGCGGCTCGCCGTCTTCCCGCCGGAGAGCCCTTCGCTCGAAACCCTGGGGGAGGCGATCGCCCGGCATGGGGTGACCACCCTCTGGCTCACCGCCGGGCTCTTCCACCCGATGGTCGAGGGCCATCTCACGGCGCTCCGGCCGCTCACCCAGCTCCTGGCCGGCGGCGACGTCCTCTCGCCCGCCCACGTGCGGCGGGCCCTCGCCGCCCTGCCGGGGTTGACGCTGATCAACGGCTACGGGCCGACCGAGGGGACGACCTTCACCTGCTGTCACGCGCTGCGGGAGCCGGGGGAGCCGTGGAGGATGACGCCGACGGTCCCCATCGGCAGGCCGATCGGCAACACGCGGGTACACGTCCTCGACCGTGAGCTCCGCCCGCTGCCGGCCGGGGTGCCCGGGGAGCTGCTGCTCGGCGGTGACGGCCTGGCCCTCGGCTATCTCGGCCGTCCCGAGCTGACGGCGGAGCGCTTCGTGCCCGATCCGTTCGGCCCGGCCAGCCGGCTCTACCGGACCGGAGACCGGGTGCGCTGGCTCCCCGGCGGGACCCTGGAGTTCCTCGGCCGCCTGGACGGCCAGGTCAAGATCCGCGGCTTCCGCGTCGAGCCCGGGGAGATCGAAGCGGTCCTCACCCGGCACCCGGCGGTCCGCGAGGCGGCGGTCCTGGCCCAGCCCGAGCCCGGGGGGACGGAGCGCCGGCTCGTCGGCTACGTGGCGCCGCGCGAAGGGGGCTCCGATGTCGATCTCCTGGCCGACCTCCGCCGTCATCTCGCGGCGAGCCTGCCGGCCCACATGGTGCCGGCGGCCTGGGTGATCCTTCCCAGCCTGCCGCTGACCGCGAACGGCAAGGTGGACCGCCGGGCGTTGATGAAGATCGAGCCCGGGCAGGGGCCGGCGGGGAGCAGCGAGGGCTTCGTGGCACCGCGTAATGCGATCGAGGAGACCATCGCGGCGATCTGGCGCGAGGTCCTGGGCGTCGAGCGGGTGGGGATCGGGGACGACTTCTTCCTCCTCGGCGGCCACTCCCTCTCGGCCACCCGCGTCCTCTCGCGCCTGCGCCGCGAGCTCGGGGTCGAGTTGGCGCTTGCCGACCTGTTCGAGCACACGACCCTGGCCGGGTTGGCCGCGGCGGTGGCGGCGGCGACTCCGTCAGCGTTAGAGACGGCCGAGGAGAACCGGATCGCCCCCTCCCCGGAGAGCACGGCCGAGGGTTTGAGCGAGGAGCAGCTCGACGCCCTACTTTTAGAAATGCTGGCGGAGCCGGGGAGGGAGGAGATCCATGAGCACCCCTGAGAAGAGCCTCCGCGGGCTGTCGCGCGAGGAGAAGGTCGCGCTCCTCAACCGCCTGGCGCGCCGGCAGGACCGCGCCGCCCGCACCTTCCCGCTCTCCTTCGCGCAGCAGCGGATGTGGTTTTTAGACCGGCTCGATCCGGGCAACCCGGCGAACAACATCTTCCGCGCCTTGACCTTCTCCGGCCGCTTGGACCCCGCGGTGCTCGCCCGGGCCTTGACCGAGATCGTCCGCCGGCACGAGGCTCTCCGCACCACTTTCCCCACGGTGGGCGACGAGCCCCGGCAACGGGTGGCAGCCGCCGCCGAGCTGCCGCTCCCCACGGTGGACCTCTCGGGCCTGCCGGCGGCGAGGCGCCAGCCGGCTGCCGCGGAGCTCGCCGGGCGCGAGTCGCGGCATGCCTTCGACCTCGCGCGAGGGCCGCTCTTCCGCGCCGCCCTCCTCCGCCTGGACAGAGCGGAGCACGTCCTCTTCCTGGGCCTCCACCACATCGTCGCCGACGGCTGGTCGCTGGGCCTCCTGTCGGCCGAGCTGACCACTCTCTACCCGGCGCTCTCCCGCGGCCTCCCCTCGCCGCTCCCCGAGCCCGCCCTCCAGTACCCGGACTTCGCCACCGGGCAGCGCGAGCGGATGACCGGGGACCGCCTGCGCGCCGAGCTCGACTGGTGGCGGGAAGAGATCGGAGAGGCGCCGACCGTTCTCGAGCTGCCGGCCGACCGCCAGCGGCCCGCCGCCGAGTCCTTCCGCGGCAGCCTCGAGCGGCTGGCCCTCCCGGCCGAGGTGGAGAGCGGTCTCAAGACCCTCGGCCGCGAGGCCGGGGCGACCCTCTTCATGACCCTCCTCGCCGCCTTCGAGGTCCTGCTCTACCGCTATACCGGGCAGCCCGGCTTCCTCGTCGGCACGACGGTCGCCGGCCGCGACCGCCAGGAGAGCGAAGGGTCGATCGGCTTCTTCGCCAACACCCTGCTCCTCCCGGCGGGGCTCGCCGGGAACCCGGCCTTCCGCCAGCTCCTCGCCCGCGTGCGCCAGTCGACCCTGAGCGCCTACGGCCACCAGGAGCTGCCCTTCGAGCGCCTGGTCGAGGAGCTGCACCCCGAGCGCGACCTCTCGCGCAACCCCCTCTTCCAAGTCCTGTTCGCCCTCCAGAACCTGCCGCCGCAGGAGGTCTCCCTCCCCGGCCTTACTCTCGGAGAGATGGACGTCGAGCGCGGCCTGTCGAAGCTCGACCTGACCCTCGACCTCGCCGACAACGGCTGCGGGGTCGCTGGCTATTTCGAGTACAGCACTGACCTCTTCGAGGCGGCGACCATCGCCCGCCTGGCCGGGCACTTCCTCACTCTCCTGGCCGGCATCGCCGCCGATCCGGACCACCCGGTCGCCGAGCTGCCGCTCCTCGCCCGCACCGAGCGCCAGCGCATCCTCTTCGGCTGGAACCCGGAGGGCTACGAGCCGCGGCCGGCGGTCCCCGGGCGGATCGCCGCCCAGGCCCGGCTTACTCCCACGGCTCCGGCGGTCCTCTTCGGCGGAGAGCGGCTGAGCTACGCCGACCTCGACTCCCGTGCCAACCGGCTGGCCCGCTACCTGAGGCGGCGCGGGGTGGGTGCCGACACCCGGGTCGGCCTCTGCCTGGAGCGCTCGCTCGCCATGGCCGTCGCCCTCCTGGGCGTGCTCAAGGCGGGCGCCGCCTACGTCCCGCTCGACCCCGCCTACCCGCGCGAGCGCCTGGCCCTGATGATCGCGGACACCGGCATGCCGGTCCTCCTCACCACGGCTCCCCTGGCCGCGGGTCTGCCGGAGGTCCCCGGCGGCCCGGATCTGCTCTGCCTCGACCTTGAGGAGTGCCGGATCGACGCGGAGGACGCTGGCGACCCCGACTGGGAGGTCCTGGGCGAAGGGCTCGCCTACGTCGTCTACACCTCAGGCTCGACAGGCCGTCCGAAAGGGGTGGGGGTGCCGCACCGGGCGCTCGCCAACCATGCCGCCGAGTGCGCCCGCTGGTACGGGCTCGGGGAAGCCGACCGGGTGCTCCAGTTCACCTCGCTCTCCTTCGACATCACCTCCGAGGAGATCTTCCCGACCTGGATTTCGGGCGGCGCCGTGGTCCCCAGGCCGCCCGGGCTCTTCCCCTCTCTCGCCGAGCTGGAAGAGCTGCTCGACCGCCACGGGGTGACCGTGGTCAACCTGCCGACCGCCTACTGGCACGAGTGGGCGAGTGAGCTCCATCGTACCCGGCGGCGTCCGCCGGCCTCGCTCCGGCTGGCGATCGTCGGCACCGAGCAGGCCCTGCCCGAGCGGCTCGCCGAGTGGCTGGACCTTCCGGGAGGCGGGGTGCGCTTCGCCAACTCCTATGCCTCGACCGAGTGCACGGTGACCGCCCTCATCCACCTCTCGGGAGAGGGCTCCCTCGCCCGCGCCCGGGCCGGTCACCGCATCCCGGTCGGCAGGCCGATCGACAACTGCCGGGTCTACGTCCTCGACGGCGAGATGGAGCCGGTGCCGATCGGGGTTCATGGGGACGTCTATATCGGCGGCGCCAACGTCTCCCGCGGCTACCTCCAGCACCCGGAGCGCACGGCGGGGGTGTTTCTGCCTGACCCCTTCGGCACCTGCGGGCCGGGCGGCCGGCTCTACCGGCAGGGGGATCGCGGGCGCTTCCTTCCCACGGGCGAGCTGGAGTGCCTGGGCCGCTCCGACGATCAGGTCAAAGTGCGGGGCTACCGGGTCGAGCCGGGGGAGATCGAGGCCGCCCTGGCGCGCCATCCTGGGGTGCGCGAGTGCGTCGTCCTGGTGCGGGAAGACGGAGCGGCCGGCCGCCGGCTGGTCGGCTATGTGGCGGAGGACCCCGACCACCGCGCCACCGCCGAGGAGCTGCGGACCTATCTCAAGGCGAGCCTCCCCGAGTACATGGTGCCGGCCGGCCTCGTCGTCCAGGAGGACCTGCCGCTCACCAGCAACGGCAAGGTCGATCGCCGCGCCCTCCTCCGCATCGACCCCGTCCGGGAGTCGACCCCGGAAGCGGGCGGGGACGGGACTCCGCGTTCGCCGCTCGAAGAGCTGGTGCTGGAGATCTGGTCGCAGGTGCTGAAGCGCGAGCGGCTGGGGATCCACGACAACTTCTTCGATCTCGGCGGGCACTCGCTCCTCGCCACCCAGGTGATCTCGCGGGTGAAGCAGGCCTTAGGAGTCGACCTCCCGCTCCGCGCGCTCTTCGAGGCGCCGACCGTGGCCGGCCTCGCCGCGGCGGTGGAGGCGGCCCGGCGTTCGACCGGCGGGCCGTCCGCGCCGCCCATCTTACCGGTGCCGAGGAGCGGCGTCCTGCCCTGCTCTTTCGCCCAGCAGCGGCTCTGGGTGGTCGACCAGCTCATGCCCGGGAGCCCGGCCTACAACCTCTCGGACGCCCTGCGCTGGGAGGGAACGCTCGACCTCGCCGCCCTCTCTCGGGCTCTCGACGAGATCGTTCGCCGCCAAGAGGCCCTGCGCACCACCTTCGCGGTCGTGGACAGCCAGGCGGTGCAGGTGATCGCCGCGCCGGCGCCCTCGCCGCTGCCGGTCGTCGACTTGAGGGAGGAGCCCGGAGCGGAAGAGGAGGCCCTGCGGCGCGCGATGGAAGAGAGCCGGCGGCCGTTCGACCTCGGACGCGGGCCGCTCTTCCGCGCGATCCTCTATCGCTTCGCCCCTGACGACCACCTGCTCCTCTTCTGTCTCCACCACAGCGTCTCGGACGGCAACTCCAGCCACGTCCTCCTGCGCGAGCTCCTCACCCTCTACGCCGCCTTCTCCCGCGGCGAAGAGTCGCCGCTGCCGGAGCTGCCCGTACAGTATGCCGACTACGCGGCCTGGCAGCGCGCCTGGTTCCGCGGCGAGGTGCTGGCCGCCCAGATCGCCTACTGGCGGCAGCAGCTCGCGGGGGCGCCGCCGGTCCTCACACTCCCCACAGACCGGCCGCGGCCCGCCATCGAGACCGCCGACGGCGCTCGCCACACCTTCACCCTGGAGCCGGCCCTCGCCCGCGACCTGGCGACCCTCGGCCGCCGGGAGGGAGCGACCCGTTTCATGACCCTCCTCGCCGGCTTCGACGCCCTCCTCGCCCGCTGGTCGGGGCAGGACGACGTCGTCGTCGGCTGGCCGATCGCCGGCCGCGGCCGCTGCGAGCTCGAAGGGGTGATCGGCTTCTTCTCCAACATGCTCGTGGCGCGCGCCCGGATGGAGGAGGGGATGAGCTTCGCGCGCCTCCTCGGGCAGGTGCGGGGGACGGCTTTAGACGCCTACAGCCACGGCGACCTCCCCTTCGAGGTGTTGGTCGAAGCCCTGCGCCCGGAGCGCGACCTCTCGCACAACCCGATCTTCCAGGTCTTCTTCGTCCTTCATCATCAGGCGCATCAGGCGCACCCGATCCCGGGCGCCACCGTGCGCCTGCCGCACGTCGCGACCGGCACCTCGCTGCTCGATCTCTCCCTCGCGGTGACGGAAACGGAGGATGCCTTGACCGCGGTCCTCGAATACAAGAGCGCGCTCTTCGACCCGGAGACGGTCGCGCGCATGGCGAGGCACCTTGTGAATCTCCTGGCGAGCGCGGTGGCGGCTCCCGGAGTGCCGTTGGCGGAGCTGCCGATGCTCGCCGTGGCCGAACGGCGGCAGCTCGTCCTCGCCTTTAACGACACCGCCCGTGATGTTCCCGCCGGGACGACCGCGCATGGCCTCTTCGCGGCGCGGGCGGCGGCGGACCCGGGCGCGCTCGCCCTCGTCACCGATGAGGAGCTCCTGACCTACGGCGAGCTCGACGCCCGTTCCAACCGGCTCGCCCGCCATCTGCGCCAGCTCGGGGTGGGGCCGGGGGTCCTGGTCGGGATCTGCCTGGAGCGCGGGGCGGCGATGGTGACCGCTCTCCTGGCCGTCCTCAAGTCGGGCGGCGCCTACGTGCCCTTGGACCCCACCTATCCCGCCGAGCGGCTGGCCTTCATCCTCGCGGACGGCGGTATCCGGCTGCTCCTGGCCACGAGCGAGACGGCCTCCGCCCTGCCGCTCGCCGACGCGGCGGTCCTCAATGTCGACGACCTCGACGATCTCAAGCTGGCCGAAGGCGACGACGGCTCCCTCCCGCCGCTCGCCGGTTCCGAGGACTTGGCCTACGTCATCTATACCTCCGGCTCGACGGGCAGGCCCAAGGGGGTCGAGGTCCGCCACGCCGGGCTCGCCAACTTCCTCCTCTCCATGGCCTGGCGGCCGGGGCTGACGGCGGGGGACACGCTCCTCGCGGTCACCACGATCTCGTTCGACATCGCGGGCCTAGAGATCTACCTGCCGCTCGCGGTGGGAGGGCGGGTCGTCCTCGCGAGCCGCGCGGCGGCGGCTGACGGCAAGCGGCTCGCCGCCCTGCTCCGCGACTCCGGGGCGACGGCGATGCAGGCGACCCCGGCGACCTGGCGGCTGCTCCTGGGCTCCGGCTGGGCGGGGGAGCGCGGCTTGAAGGCGCTCTGCGGCGGCGAGGCCCTGCCGGCCGAGCTGGCGCGCGAGCTGCTCCCACGGGTCGGCTCGCTGTGGAACGTCTACGGCCCCACCGAGACGACGATCTGGTCCGCCCTCCAGCCGGTGACGGCTTCGGGGGAGGGGGTGGTGCCGATCGGCCTGCCCATCGCCAACACCTCGCTCCACC
>JAXDLD010000014.1:0-2643 GCA_034666805.1 Acidobacteriota bacterium | reverse complement strand
GAAGGCGAGGATCCCCACCCGGTCCTCCATCCGGTGGGCGACCGAGGCCAGGAGGACGGCGGCGTTGACCGCGTGGTCGAGCCGGGTGAGGTGCGCCACCCGCGCCGCCATCCGGTGCCCACGGTCGACGGCGAGCAGCACGTCCTGCGAGCGGTCGAGCCGGTACTCGCGGGTGATGAGCTTGCCGTGCCGGGCCGAGGACTTCCAGGCGAGGTCGCGGAAGTCGTCACCCAGGACGTACTCGCGCATGCGCTCGAAGTCCCTCCCCTTGCCGAGCCGCGGCGCCGCCCGGCTGCCGAGGCCGGAGAGGAAGGCGCGGTCGAGCTGGGCCCGCATCCGCGCCACCGCCCGGAGCGAGGGGAGGACGGCGAGCTCGCACTCCCGCCCCTCCGGAGCGACGGCGGGCACCACGCGCTCGGCCCAGCCGCCGTCCCAGCCGAGGAGCCCCAGGGCCACCCAGGGCGGGGCGAGGAGCGCGCTCCCCCGTCGCACGGCGCGGACCGGGAGCTCGAAGGCGAGCACCTCCCCCGGCCGCAGGAGCCCCGCTCCGGCGCTCGCCGGGCGGTCGAGGAGCTCCGGCCAGAGCTGGCGGAGAGTTAGGGCGAGCGGCCGGATGAAGCCGCTCGTCAGGGCGAGGGAGATCCGCTCTTCCTCGCCGAGCGAAAGCACTACCCGCTCGGCCCGCTCGACCTGGGGGAAGGCGCGGCCGAGGAGGACCGCCTCGCGCGCGGCGAGAATGAGAACCAGGAGGAACCCGAGCCCTAATCCAGCCCAAAAGACCGGCAGCAGCCACGGTACGAAGGGCAGCAGGAGGGCGGCGAGCGCCAGCCCGGAGAGGGCGCGGATCAGGCGGCGGCCCGGCCGGATCACCGCGGGACTTCCACCCTCTCGAAGATCTGGCGCAAGAGGTCCCGGAGCGTCACCCCCTCCATCTCCGCCTCGGGGGTGAGGACGATGCGATGGCCGAGGACCGGCGCCGCCATCTCCTTGATGTCGTCGGGGGTCACGAAGTCGCGCTCGCGGAGAAGCGCCAGGGCCCGGCTGCTCTCCAGGAGTGCGAGCGAGGCGCGCGGGCCGGCGCCGATCTGGATGGCGTCGTGCCGGCGGGTCTCCCCCACGAGGCGCAGGATGTAGCTTAAGACGTCGGCCTCGACCCGCACCCCGGCAGCGGCCTGCCGGCGGGCCGCGGCGAGCTCTTCGGGCGAGAGGACCGGGGTCAAGGCGGCGACCGCCTCGTCGTGCAGGCGCACCCCGGCGGCGTAGGCGGCGAGCATCCGCCCCTCCTCTTCCGGCAGCGGGTAGTCGATGACGATCTTCAATAGGAAGCGGTCGCGCTGCGCCTCGGGGAGCGGGTAGGTGCCCTCGAACTCGACCGGGTTCTGGGTGGCGAGAACGGTGAAGACGGACGAGATCGGCCGCCGTTCGCCGTCGATCGTCACCGCGTGCTCCTGCATGGCTTCGAGGAGGGCCGACTGGGTCCGCGGGGGGGTGCGGTTGACCTCGTCGGCGAGCAGGAGGTCGGCGAAGATGGGGCCGGGGTGGAACTCGAACTCCTGGGTCTTCTGGTTGAAGATGTTGGTCCCCAGGAGGTCGGCCGGCATGAGGTCGGGGGTGAACTGGATGCGCCGGAAGCGGCAGCCGAGGAGCCGTGAGAGGGCGAGGGCCAGGAGGGTCTTGGCCGTCCCCGGCACCCCCTCCAAAAGTGCGTGGCCGCCGGCCAGGAGGCAGACGAGCACCCGCTCCTTGACCCGATCCTGACCGATCACCACCCGGTCGAGCCCCTCGCGGAGGAGCCGGAACTGGCGGTGGATCTCCTCAATGTTCCCGGCATTCCCGGCCCCCCCGGTGCTCCCGGCCGGACTAGCCGTCCCTGCGCGGACGATCGTACTTTCCATCCCGTGCCCTCCTGCGAGCGGAGTTGAGCGCCCGAAGGGCCCGCTCGAAGCCCTCGCGCGAAAGGTTCTCTCCCAAGGCGGGAGGCAGGAAGCCCGCCGCCAGCTCCTCGGCGCGCGCGGTCAAGCTCGCGCCGGCGAGACCGGTGTCGACCCCCACGGCATGGACGAAGCCCTCCCAGTAGAGCCGGATGGCGTCGCCCCGGGTGAGCGAACGGTCATAGAGCTCGCCCAACGAGTCGACGAGGTCGACCGCCTCGGAGCGGCGGTCCGGCGGGTCGCGCTCGGCCGGGCCGACGCGCACCTTCTCGCGGGCGGCGGCGGCCAGGACCGCGAGGCCGGCGAGCAGGAGGGCGGGCCCCAGTCCCCAGCGGGCGAGCACGTCGAGCAGCCCAGCGTCGGCCTGGATGCCGTGGGTCCGCTCGTCGAAGTAGACCGGCCTGCCGGGTTCGGCGAGGGCGGCGAGGAGGGCCAGGTGGTCGCCCACGGCCAGGCGGGCGTTGTGGAAGACGTCCGGGCAGGAGAGGAGGACGACGTCGCCCCGCCCCAAGGGCAGGCGGGCGATCACCGGGGCCTCGCCGGCCAGGAGCACGGCGTGCGCCCGGCCGAGGGCCGGGCCGCGGAGGACCCGGCGGTCGAGGAGGCGCAGGGTCCTTACCTCCGGCCAGAGGGGGAAGACCTTGGCGAGCGGCGCCTGGCCCGGCTCCCGGTCGGCCCACACCGGACCGTAGCTGCCGGCGATCCCCAGCAC
>JAXDLD010000013.1:0-9445 GCA_034666805.1 Acidobacteriota bacterium | reverse complement strand
CCCTTTTCTTTTCCCCTGGCGGAGAGTGCGATGATGCGAGCATGCTCCGGCTCTCCCGGCTCGCGATCCCCCTCGTCCTCGTCGTCCTCCGCGCGGCGATCGGCATGGCCGGCGCCGGCGCCCGGGTCGCCCAGGTCCTCCAGGCCGAGACCGATCCCTACTACCTCTACATCACCCACGCCCCGGAGTTCCGGCCGGTCCGCCCGCCAGCATCGCCGGCCGCGGGGCTCGGCCGCTGGGACACCTGGCTCTACATGCCCTGGCGCTACCGCTGGGCGATCGGCACGGGCGACCCCGGCGGACGCTTCTGCCAGGCCTACGGCATTCATGGCGGGGTGAGCGACCACGGGGAGGGCCCGTTCCCCTGGCTGGCACGCTGGCAGCTCCGTTTCTACAACGACCACACCGCCGGCAAGGGCGACCTCCACCTGGAAGACGAGGGCTTCGGCCGCCTCGCGAGAGACCCGCGGGCGGTCCGGCCCCGGCCGCTCGACGGCGCGCTGCTCGCCCGGCTCCGGGGCATCCTGGCGCAGCGGATCACGGCCGTGCGCGGCAGCCCTCTCCGGGTCGCCTACGCGCTCGACGACGAGACCTCCTGGGGGTACCTGGTGCGGCCTCTCCCCTGGCGGGTCAACGGGGACGACGCGGCCTACGCGCGCTGGCTCGCCGCCTACTACGGCCGTCCGGCTCCGGCGTCCCCCGCGGCTTCGGCGCCACGCTTCGTCACCTACGACGGCGTGCGCGGCCAGCTCGACGGACCCTTGAGCGCCGTCGACCTCTCCCCCTTCCTCGACCGGATGAGCTACAACGACTCAGTCTGGGCGAATTTCCTGGGCGAGCTGGTGGCGAGCGCCAACCGCCTCGACCCGGAGGTCCCCTGCGGCATCGTCGGCGCCCAGCCCCCCAGCCTCTGGGGGGGCTACGACTATGCCAAGCTAATGAAGAAGGTGCAGTTCGTCGAGCCCTACGACCGCGGCTCGGCGCCCGAGATCGTCCGCTCGTTGAAACCCAACGCCCTGCCCCAGGTGGTGACCCACTTCCACGACGACAAGCTGGGACCGGGAGAGGACTCCTGGTTCGCCTGGCACTGCTTCGCCCACGGCGCCCGCGGCATGATCGGCTGGGTCGAGGGCTGGTTCGAGGGGGAGAAACCGCGCCCCTGGCTCGACCGCTTCCGGCCGGCCCTGAAAGAGCTCGGTGAGGTCCAGGGGAAGAAGCTCGCAGGCGCCCGCCGGGTCGACGACGGGATCGGAATCTACTACTCCCACCCCTCGATCCAGGTCTCCTGGTGCCTGGACGCTCACGCCCACGGCGCCACCTGGCCGAACCGCAACGACGACGACCGGCTCGGCACCTCGCACCTGGATCGCAAGGCCTGGGAGACCCTCCTCGCCGACGCCGGCCTCGGCTACCGCTTCATCGCCTATGACGAAGTGGTGGCCCAGGGTGTGCCGGCCGACTTGAAGGCGCTCATCCTCCCCGCCTGCTACGCCCTCTCTGACGTCGAGGCCCGGCGGATCGAGGAGTTCGCGGCGCGCGGCGGCACCGTCGTCGCCGACTTCGCCTGCGGCCTCTTCGACCCGCACGGGAAAGGGCGGTCGCGGGGCGCCCTCGACACCCTCTTCGGGGTGCGCCACGACGGCACCGAGACCCGCCGCGATTTCTTCTCCGGCCGCCTCTGGGTCGAGACCGATCAGGACGCCGGCTACCGCTACCAGCGCTACCGGGAGCTCTTCGCCACCCTCACTCCCCCGCTCCGCCTGGGTTACGCGGTGGCGGAGCGGCGGTTGTCCGGGGCGCCCGGGCCGTCCGGAACCCTCCACGCGGTGGGCCGCGGCCGGGCGGTCTACCTGAACCTCTCACCCCAGCGCTACCTCGCCTACCGGCAGGAGGGGAAAACCGGCCTCGGCTTCGGCGAGGCGGAACGGCAGCCCTTCCTGGCGCCGCTCCTGGCCGCCGGCATCGTCCCCTGGCTCCGGGTGCAGACCGGCGGCCAGGCCGGCCTGGAGACCGTGGCCTGGCGGAAGGGGGACCGCACCTACGTTTTCATCCTGGAGAACCCCTTCGGCGCGGCGGGACCGCCGATCCCGCTCGATGTCGGGCTCGCCGGGGAGGTCCATGGGGTGCGCGACGAGCGGACGGGCAAGAAGCTCGCGGACGGACAGCGGTTCCATTTCGACCTCGATCCGGCCACCGCGGTCCTC
Organism: Acidobacteriota bacterium; assembly: GCA_034666805.1. GTDB lineage: Bacteria > Acidobacteriota > Thermoanaerobaculia > Multivoradales > UBA5704 > DASQPA01. Next base: position 7,241 of record JAXDLD010000013.1, on the reverse strand, counting down.
TGGAGCTTCGCGGGTCCGCCGCCGGCCCCACTTTTGCAAACGAAACCGCCAACGGGGAACGCCACAGAGACCCCATGGAGGAATCATGCTCGAACCCTTGACGGAGGGCGAGGCCGCGGGCGCTCGCGATAGGCGTGCCCCGGGCCTTCGGCCGCTCGGGCGACCGGTGCGCGTCGCCGTCGTCGGCGCCGGCTATGTCGCCCGCTTCCACCTGGAGATCCTTCGGCGGCTCCCCGGGATCGAGGTCGTGGCGGTCATGGACGTCGACCGCGCCCGCGCCGAGCGGATCGCCCGCCAGTTCGGGGTGACGGCCACGGCCACGTCGGTCGAGGAGCTGCCGGCGCTGGGGGTCGACGTCGCCCACGTGCTGACGCCCCCCGACCTCCACGTCCCGGTCACCCGCCGGCTCCTGGAGCTGGGGATCGGGGCTTTCGTCGAGAAGCCGGTGGCGCTCGACCCCGAGGCGGCGCGCGAGCTCGGACGGCTGGCGGCGGAACGCGAGCTCCCCCTGGGGGTCAACCACAACAACCTCTACCAGCCCGCCTTCGCCCGCCTCCTCTCCGAGGTGCGGGCCGGCCGGGTCGGCCGGGTCGAGCATGTGCGGGTCTGCCTGGCGGTGCCGCTCGCGCAGTTCAAGGCCGGCGACTTCTCGCACTGGATGTTCCGCGCCCCGGAAAACATCATCTTCGAGCAGGCGACCCACCCCCTCTCCCAGCTCCATGCCCTGGTTGGACCGGTGCGGGAGGCGACCACGACTCTTCTCGGCACCCGCGAGCTTGCCCCCGGCCAGGTCTTCCACGACCGCTGGCTGATCGCCGCCCGGGCCGAGCGCGGCACCGCCGAGATCTACCTCGCCTTCGGCCAGAGCTTCGAGCGCACGACCCTGGAGGTCCTGGGGAGCGACGGGGCGATCGAGGCCGACCTCTCCCACGGGCTCGTCTCCTGGGAGGAGAAGACCCCCTGGCTCGAGTTCTGGAACAGCTTCCTCGCCGGCTGGCGGCGGGGCGGCGCGCTCCGCCGCGGGGCCCTCGACCGGCTCGCCCGCTACGGCCGCTTCACCTTAGGGGTCGGCCGCCGCGACGACCTCTACTTCGCCGGCATGCGGGAGTCGGTCGCCGCCTTCTACACCGCGCTCGCCGCCGGCGCGCCGCTCCCGGTCGACGCCGAGCAGGCGGCCCAGGTGCTCGACTGGTGCGAGGTGGCGGCGAGCGAAGCCCGGCGCCAACATCTACGCCAGGGCCCCATCGCGGTGCCCGCCCCCGCTCCAGTGCCGGGACCGGCGCGGCCGGGAGAGGTGGTGGTGCTCGGCGGCTCCGGCTTCATCGGCCGCCGGGTGATCACCGCCCTTCTTTCCCGCGGCCTCCCCGTGACCGCCGTCGTGCGGCGGACGCACGCCCTGCCGAACGAGCTCTCCCAGCCCGCCGGGAGAGGCGAGCTGCGGCTCCTCCCCGGCCGGCTGGAGGACGGGGCGGCTCTGGCCGCGGCCTTTACCGGGGCCAAAACCGTCGTCCACCTGGCGACGGGGAACGGCGAGACCTGGGAGGAGGTCGAGCGCGCCATGGTCCGCGGCTCGGTGGCGGCGGCGGAGGCGGCGCTCGCCGCCGGCGTCCAGCGCTTCGTCTACGTCTCCTCGATCGCCGCCCTCTACGCCGGGGCCGACTGCGGTAAGTCGGTGATCGACGACGGCATGGAAACCGATCCGCGGCCGGAGGGGCGCGACCTCTACAGCCAGGGGAAAATCGCCGCCGAGAAGGCCCTCTTCGCCCTCTACAGGGAGCGCGGCCTGCCGCTCGTCGTTGTCCGCCCCGGGGTCGTGCTGGGGCCGGGCGGACCGCTCGAGCACGGCGGGCTGGGTTACTGGGCGCGCGACAATCACTGCATCGGCTGGGGGAACGGCGACAACCCGCTCCCCGTGGTGACCGCGGACGACGTCGCCGACGCCCTCGCCCGCGCCGTGACCTACGAGGGGAACGGGCTCGATGGCAAAGCGCTCAACCTCTGCACCCGGGCGCCGCTCTCGGCGCGCCAGCTCGTTTCCGAGCTCGCCCGCTCGACCGGCCGCTCGCTCCACTTCCACCCGCGCCCGCTCTGGCTCTCGCAGACCCTGGAGATCGGCAAGTGGCTGGTCAAGGTGGCGGGCCGACGGCCGGGCGTCCGCTTCCCCTCCTACCGGGACTTGAAGTCGCGCGCCCTCACCCCCCCGTTCAGCTCGGAGACCGCGCGCGAGGTCCTCGGCTGGCAGCCGGTCGAGGAGCGCGAGGCCTTCCTCGATAACGCCGTGCGCGCCGACGGCCGGGAAGATCGCGGCGAGCGGCGCAGTTGAGCCCGCCGCCCCACCTGCTGCACGTCTTCTCGAACTTCGTCCCCTCCGGGCCGGAGCTGCGGACGGTCGCCCTCATCGCCGCCTTCGGCGCCGAGTTCCGGCACTCGATCGTCTCCATGGACGGCCGGACCAGCGCCGCGGAGCGCCTGCCGCCCGAGGCCGCGGTCCGCCTGCTCGACAACCCGCCCAAGGCCGGCTCGCTCCCGACCGCCTACCGGCTGCGCAAGATCCTAAGCCGCGAATCCCCCGACCTCGTCCTCACCTACAGCTGGGGAGCGATCGACGCCATCCTCGCCGCCGCCAGCCTGGGCTTCCGCCGGGTCGTCCACCACGAGGAGGGGTTCAACGCCGACGAGGCGGAGAGCTTCAAGAAACGGCGGATCTACGCCCGCCGGCTCGTCCTCCCCCGCGCCCACCGGGTGGTCGTCCCCTCCGAGCGTCTGGAGCGGATCGCGACCGGGCTCTGGCGGCTGCACCCTGACCGGGTGCGGCTGATCCCCAACGGCATCCACCTGGAAGCCTATCTTCCCGCCGACGGCCATCCGGAGCTCCGCCAGGAGCTGGGGATTCCGGCGACCGCTCCGGTCGTCGGCTCCTGCGGCCACCTGCGGCCGGTCAAGAACTACCTCCGGCTCCTGGAGGCCGCCGCCGCGGTCGACCCCCGGCACGGCCTCCATGTCCTCCTCGTGGGCGAGGGCGAGGAGCGCTCCGTCCTGGAAGCCCGCGCCGCCCTCCCCGACCTCGCCGGCCGGGTCCACCTCGTGGGCTACCAGGCCGACCCCGCCCCCTTCTACCGCGCCATGGATCTCTTCGCCCTCACCTCCGACTCCGAGCAGATGCCGGTCTGCCTGCTGGAGGCCATGGCCAGCTGCCTGCCGGTGGTGGCGACCGACGTCGGCGACGTGCGGACGATGCTCCCCCCCGAACAGGCGAGCCTCTTGACCCCCATCGCCGGCGAGGGGACCGCGGCGCGGCTCGGCCAACTCCTTGAAGAGGCACTGGCGGACGGCGACCTGCGCCGGCGGCTCGGCCAGGCCAACCGCCGCCGGGTGGCCGAGAGCTACGCCTTCGAGTCGATGTTGAGCGCCTACCGTGGCCTCTACGAAGAGGCGATGCGGGCCTGAGAGCGCCTCAGCCCTTGCGCGACGTGCAGTAGACGCCGAAGGCCAGCCGGTGGGCGCTCCGCCTGCCGATCAGGAAGCGGTCGAGGTACTTGAGCGGGGCGAGGAGGCCCGAGGAGATCAGGAAGACGAGCGTCGACATCGCCCTGCCGAGCCGGTTCTTGCCCTCGAAGACGAGCGCCCAGTAGTAGGACAGGAGGGTGATGATGGTGACGGTGGGACCGATGTGAAAGCCCGAGCGCACCGTGGAGAGCCCCACCCGCTGGAGCTCGCGCGCCAGCCCGGGCGCGGTGAAGCGGCGGCAGTCGATGGGGTCCTCGTGGTACTGCTGGAGAAAGGGGAGCTCGACGTGCACGATCCCGCCCGGCTTTAAGATGCGCGCGGCCTCCGACAGCACCCGCCGGTCGTCCTCCACGTGCTCTAAGAGACCGGTGGCGAAGAGGAGGTCGATCGAGCCGTCCCGGAACGGCAGCCGCTCGACGTCGGCGACCAGGTTGACGTTGGGCAGGGGGACCATGTCGACGCAGATGGTGCGCGGGGTGATCCGGCGCCCGCCCGCCCCGAGGTCGACCACCCGGGCGTCCTCCGGCACCATGGCGCGCACCGCCTCGATCTGAGGGTTGCTCTGCCAGGTCATGTTGGGAAAGAAGCGGAGATGTTCGTCAGTACCCCAGGGCATCGTTCCTCCAGAGAGCGCGCGCACTCCTGTACGTGGCTGACCCTGAGTGCAAACCCTGTTCCAGGGCGTTTTAAGGTAGATTGAAGGAGCCGCCTGGCCTGGCCCGGATTTCGCACACGCGCCTGGAGAAGAAAAAGGGAAGATCATGAGCCCATTCCGAGGAGCGGTCGTCGTCCATCTCGCGCTCGCCGCCGCGCTCTCCTGCACGGCCCCCGAGCACCGCTCTCCCACGCCGCCGTCCCGCGCGGCCGCCGCGGCTCCCGGACCGGCCGCAGCGGCTGGACCGGCGACATCGCCGGAACCGGCGGAACCGGCCGGGCCGCTCGCCGGGATGCCGGCTGGGGTGGCCGAGAGCCGGGGCGGCATCCCCTTGACCGTGCAGGAGACCGCCGGGGTGGCGCGGAGCGGCGAGGTGGTCGCCAACGGCGTCCCCCTCCCGCGCGCTCTGGCGGCGCTCGACACCGGCCGCTTCGCCGTCGTCGACCCGGCCGGCCGGCCGGTACCCGCCGAATTTACGGTCCTCGCCCGCTGGAACGCGGGCCGCGACGAGGCCAAGGCCCCCATCCAGTGGCTGCTCGTCGCCTTCCCGGCCACGGTGGGGGCCGGCAAGAGCGCCCTCTACCGCCTGGTGACCGACGGCTCGGCCGGAGCCAACCCGGCGCCCCCCCGCCCCCTCCGGCTCACCCGGCAGGGGGACGCGATCACGGTCGACACCGGGGCCGCGACCTTTCGCCTGGGGGCCGGCAAGGGGGCGCTCTTCGACGAGGTGCTCCTCGCCGACGGCACCCGCCTCATCCACGGCAGCCGGATCAGCGGCCGGGTGCGGGACGGGGCACCGTTCGGGCACTCGGGGCTCCGCGGGGTCCGGGTCGAGCGCCAGGGGCCGCTCACCGCGGCGGTGGTGATCGAGGGGACCTACGACCTGCCGCCCGTGGGCGGCGGGGGCCTGGGGTCGCTCCGCCGCTACGTCTTCACCGCCGGCTCCCCCACCGCCATCGTCCGCCAGTCGGCCGCCTGGGAGGGGAACCTGCGCGAGGGCTGCCCCGACTGCCAGACGGCGAAGGACAACACCCCCAACGCCCTCCTCCTGACCGGGATTCGCGACGAGCTCGCCTTGGAGATCGGTGACGGCAACACGGTCACCGCGGTGGGCGCCTTCAAGGCGCCGGCCGTCGAGCATGCCTTTGCCTCCGGTCAGGCCAGCCAGGCGGGGCAGGAGGCCGCGGTCCGCCAGCTCCTCCGCGCCGACCGCGCCAACCCCCTGCGCGCCGAAGTCACGGTCCCCGGCACGGCCGGTGCTCACGCCGAGAAGGCGGACGGCGGGATGCTCGCCGCGAGCGGCCCCAAGGGCACGGTCGCCGTGGCCTTGAACCACATGCACCGCTACGAGCCCCAGGCCCTCCGACTCCTGCCCGGCGGCGCCCTGGCGGTCGACCTGGTGGATGGCTTCGGGGCGGCGGGCGGCAAGACCTGGCTCGCCAACCACGAGGGGATGTTCGCCACTTTCGCCGTCGCCGCCCTCCCCGGCCACCCCGCGCGCGCCGACCTCGACCGCCAGCTCTGGGCGCCCCTCAACCGCCCCCTCCGGGCCTGGCCGGACGCCGCCTGGTGGGACGCCTCGCAGGCTGTCGAGACCGTCCCCGCCGGCCGGCTGCCGCGCTCGCTTGCGCGCTACGACCAGGTGGTCAAGGGGGTGCTCGAAGCGACCCTGAAGCATGTGGACGAAGAAGGCACCGCCGGGCTCATGACCTTCGGCGTCTACCCCCGCTACTGGGGGCAGTGGCACTCGCCGGAGCTCCTCTGCAACCACGACCCCAATCCCGAGCACTGGGACGACATCTTCTGGTGCGCCACCTGGACCGACTACCACAACACCATCGCCACCGCGCCGCTCTGGGCCATGCGCTCGGGCGAGGTCTCCTGGCTCGACGAGATCGGCTTCCCGGGCGCTCTCCGCACCCTGCACACCCAGATCCTCCAGTGCTCGCCGGACGACGGCTGGTTCTACTGCGGCCAGTCGCCCACCGGCTACGGCTCCTACCGGGACGACTTCAACAGCTCGCACGCCTACTTCGACAACCTCTACCTCTACTACTGGCTGACCGGCGACTCGACCGTCGTCACCACCCTGCGGAAGGGGGGCGAGAGCATGCGCCGCTACATGTGCGAGCTGCGCGGCCCCGGCCACGTGGAGCGCCCGGCCGGCCCCGCCGGACCGGCCTGCCCACCCGACCACAAGACCAAGGAGGCGAGCTACAACGGCCGGGTCGCCTCGCAGTGGTTCGCCGCCTTCCGCTTCCTCGGCCTGGCGAGCCCCGACCCCAGCTTCCTCGAGGACTTCCGGGCCGGTTTGGCCCGCGCCGTCACCCAGCAGTACATCGAGGTCGTCCGCGACGGCCGGAGCTACGGCTTCATGGGGGACAACGTCTCCGGCCCCGGCACCTTCACCACCAACCAGGTCTGGCAGACCGGCCTCCTCGACACGACGAACCTTGAGCGCTTCCGGGTCGACAGCGGCGACGAGGCGATCGGCTCCCCCGCGGTCAAGCCCAGCCGGGTCCTCGCCGCCCTGGCGCGGACCTTCGCCGAGATCGAGCCCAAGGTCACGGGGGACGGCTCGACCCGCGGGCACTGGCCGCTCATGCTCACCGCCACCTGGGAGGGGGAGCGGATCGGCGGCCGGCTGACCGCGGTGGCGGGCAAGGACCGCGAGCTCTACGGTCCGGAGAAGTCGACTTTGGCCGCCGTCATCGTCCAGGCCGGCGTCGAGACCGGCGACCCCGTCCTCTTGAAGATGGGCGCCGACCTGGTCGACTTGACCTTCGATGCCGCCGGCGGCGAGATCCTGCCGCTCGGCAAGCTCAACGGCCAGTACCTCTCCCGGCTCCACCCGGCCGTCGCCCTGCTGGCGGCGAGCCGACCCGGAAAACCCGGAAAATAGCCATAGGACTCTATGCGGCAGACTTCTTGCATTGTAGGCGCGCCGTGATCGGACTCCTGATTCGACGAGGGTGGGCCACATGAGCACCGCTCTGCCGGCCACCCCTGCGACACCAACGTCGGCGGCATCGGCCAGCCCGGCCCCGGCTCCGAAGGAGTCGGCGCTCTCCGCCCGCAG
>JAXDLD010000012.1:0-9689 GCA_034666805.1 Acidobacteriota bacterium | reverse complement strand
CATGGCGGATGGGGTGCTCGGCGCTGTTGACCACCCGCACGCGGTCGGGAGTGGGGAGCGGCGGCAGCGGGCTGGCGGCGACGTCGACAGTGCGGTCGTAGACGCGGCGGTGATGCACCCGGTGGTGGGTCGGACGGGTGACAGCATAGGAAGCGGTTGCCATGCTGAGGGCGAGCATACCGGCGAGCAATGTCTTGTTGGCTTTCATCGTCGCACCTCCTCTCCCCATCTTTTGCAAGGCTGCTGCCAGCGCAAGGCTGCTGCCAGCCTCTCCTGTAAGCTCTCGGGGTGCGCGATCCTGCCGATCTCCACGTCGTCCTGGTCGAGCCGGAGATCCACTGGAACACCGGCAACGCCGGCCGCACCTGCCTCGCGGCGGGCGCCCAGCTTCACCTGGTCGAGCCGCTCGGCTTCTCGCTCGACGACCGCGAGGTGCGCCGGGCCGGGCTCGACTACTGGCCGCGGGTGGCGCCCCGGGTCTGGCCCGGCTGGGGAGAGCTGGAAGCCGCCCTGCCGGAGCTCGGCGAGCCTTACTTCTTCAGCGCCGAGGCCCGGCGGCCGTTCTGGGAGGTCACCTATCCCCCGCGGGTCGCACTGGTCTTCGGCCGCGAGAGCGTCGGCCTCCCCCGGGAGATCCGCGAGTGCTACGACGACCGGCTGGTCGGCATCCCCATGATTGACCCGGAGCTGCGCTCGCTCAACCTGTCGACGTCGGTCGCTTTGGCTCTCTATGAGGTGCTGCGGCAGCGGCGGGCGGCTGCGGGGCCGGCGAGTGGGATGCCGGGGCACCTTTAAGCATTATCCGCAGCTCGTGGCCGGAGACCTCGATCGTGGCGCTCTTCAACTTGGCGGTGAAGCCCGGGGCATCGAGCCGCGCCCAGCCCGCCCGCTCGTGCACCTCCGGCTTCTCCACCAGGCCGGTCACGGTGAGCCGCCGCACCCCTTGAAGCAGCGGGTGCGGGCCCACGGCCTCGGTCAGGGCGTCGCGGTCCAGTACCTCGAGCTCCGCCTCCCCATTGCCGAGCTTCAGCCAGCGCCGGTGGAGCACCTCTCCCTCGCCCAACCGGAGGACGTTCAGGGGGTCGAATCTCTGCGGCCAAAGGGGGGCCCCCTCCGCCAGCACCACGACCGTCCATCCGGAGCGGCCGAGGAAGGCAACGCGGGCGGATTGCCGCTCCCGCGTGAGCCGTTCAAGGTCCTCCCCCGCCCGCCGGGACGCCGCCGCCGTCTCGCCGGAAGACAGGGCGCAGGGCTTCGATCCCGCCCGGCCGGCAGTGGCGGCGGCGAGTTGCTCGTCGAGAGTGCCGGGCTGCCCCTCCTTTCCGAGTCTCTCCTTCCAGACGGGGTCCAGCCGGTCCAAGAGGAGGGCTTCGGCACGGCCCACGGCGTAGGCCCGGTCGCGCACCTTCTCGACGGGAAAGTCGTCGGCCGGCAGTTCCATCCGGGTCTCCCCCCGGGCCACACCCTCGACGTAGGCGGCAAGCCCCTCGTTGAGCTCCGTCCCTCGCTCGTAGGCGGCAGCCTCTTTGGGCAGAACGGCAAAGCGCTGCCCCCGGAGGCGGACAGCAGCGTCCGCCCAGCAGGCCGCCGATTCCGGATCTCCAGCGGCGAGGGCCCGGCGCAGCGCCTGGGTCTCCTCCCGGCGCAGGATCAGCGGTTCCCGCGCCTCCAGGGGGTAGACGAAAAGCTCCATCTCGTCCCCCGACCAGCCGGGGTGATGCTGGCGGGCGAAGACATGGAAGGCCTCGTGCACCGCCACTGCCGCCCAGTCGCGGGCAGAGTGGGAGCTGGTCAGGATCAGGGTGGCGGTCGGGACCCCGCCGATCTCCGCCCCGGTGTTCGCCCGCAGTGCTTCAGGCCGGCCGTCGGCGATCCGCGCGCCGCCCTGGCCGGGGCCGAACTCGGGAGGCGGATGGGGATGCCGGAAAAGCCAGGTGACCTGGCCGTCGTAGAGGGCGAGGGGGATGACGAGCGGGTCGAACCCGGGCCAGAAGCTCCGTCCTGAAGAGGTACGCTCCAGCTCCTGCTCCACGGCAACGGGTGAGACCACAGAGGCCGGAGGAGCGGCCGGGGTCCGCACCGGCGGCGGGGTGCCGCAGGCGACGAGGGTGACGGCGAGAGCGAGGAGAAGACTGCCCTTCCTATCGACAGCGGTCACTCCGGCAAGCCCCACCCGCCACCGCCCGGAGTCTCCAGGATCAGCCGGTCGCCGGGGCCGACCTCCCGGCCGTCGACCGACGCCAGCTCCTCGACCTCGCCCGAGGCGCGCACGAGGCGCTGCCTGCCGGGGAGCCCGGGCTCGCCGCCCTCGCGGCCGTAGGGGACCTCGACCCGGTGCTGGGTCAGGAGGGAGAGCGACATCGGCGCGAGGAAGGTGATCTCCCGCACCGCTCCGTCCCCCCCGCGGAAGGCGCCGGCCCCTCCGGAGCCGGCACGGATGGCGAAGCGCTCCAGGCGGACCGGGTAGCGGTGCTCTAAAAGCTCGGGGTCGGTGATCCGGGTGTTGGTCATGTGGGTATGGACGGCCGAGGCGCCCGCCCACCCCGGCCCGGCCCCGGCGCCGCCGCAGACCGTCTCGTAGTAGCCGAAGCGCTCGCTACCGAAGAGGACGTTGTTCATCGTCCCCTGGCTGCAGGCGGCGAGCCCGAGGGCGGCGAGCAAGGTGTCGACCACCCGCTGGCTGGTCTCGACGTTCCCCCCCACGACCGCCGGGCAGAGGGCGGGGTCCTCGGGGAAAGGGGGATCGAGGAGCCCCTCGGGGACCCGGATCTCGACCGGCCGCAGGAACCCCTCGTTCAAGGGCAGCGGCTCGTTGATGAGCAGGCGCAGGCAGTAGAGGACGGCGCTCCGGGTGACCGCGGGCGGGGCGTTCAGGTTGCCCGGGTGGACCGGCCCGGTGCCCGTGAAATCGATCACCGCCTCGCCGCCTCGGATCGTCAGGGTGACCCGGATGGGAGTCCCGTCGTCCAGCCGCTCGGCCGCCCGTCGCTCCCCCTCCGCCAGACCGGAAAGGGCGGCGCCCACCCGCTCCGCCGCCCGGTCCTCCAGAGCCTGCATGGCGTGGCGGACGGCGGCGGCCCCGTGGGCGAGGCTCAGCCCCTTCAAGGCTTCGGCGCCACGGTGGTTGGCGGCGGCGGCGGCCCGCAGGTCGGCGAGGTTCTCCTCGACCGCCCGGGTGGGGTACGGAGCGGTGGTCAGAAGCTGGCGGATCTCCTCGAAGCGGGGCCGGCCCCCCTGCACCAGGTAGGTCGGGGCGATCACGACCCCCTCCTCCACCAGGCTCCGGGCCTGGGGCGGCATGGACCCGGGGCGGATGCCGCCGATCTCCGCGTGATGGGCGCGGTTGGCGACGTAACCCAGAAGATGACCGTCACGGCCGAAGACCGGCGCCACGACCGTCACGTCCGGCAGGTGGGAGCCGCCGAAACCGGGATGGTTGGTGACGACCACGTCCCCCGGCCCCATGGGGATCGTCTCGCGCAGCCGCCGCACGCAGAGCCCCAGGGCACCCAGGTGGACGGGGATGTGCGGCGCGTTGGCGACTAAGCCCCCCAGCGGATCGAGGAGCGCGCAGGAGAAGTCGAGCCGCTCCTTGACGTTGGTCGAGACCGCCGTCCGCTTGAGCATCTCCCCCATCTCCGCCGCGATCCCGGAGAAGCGGTTGGTGAAAAGCTCCAGGGCGACGGCGTCGGGGGGGGTGGAGAGTGTCGGCATTCAGCGATCCTCGTCGAGGAACGGTATCAGGAGAGCGGGCCAGCTCGCGAGGGGAAGTTCAGGGGAAAAGTGCCGGCGAGTCCGTCTCCTCCTGCAGAGGCAGACGCCTCGCTCCACAACCGACAGGAGGAATGTTGAGATGACGCCGAACATCACGGAACAGATGGAATCGACCGGCTTTGCTCAGGTGATCGTGGTCATCGAGCCCGGAGCCGCTGCGGCCGCCGCCGGGATCGCGGCCGATGTCGCCATGCCCCCGATTCGCACCGTCGCCGCCGAGCTCGAAAGGTGCTTCATCCGCGCCGAGCACGGTCAGGACGCCGCCCTGTCACGCCAGAACGCAGCCGCTGTCGGGTTGGCGTTGGACGCCCCCACGCCACCCAAGGTGCGGGCCTACGAGCACCTCGGAATCATCCTCGGCACGGTCGATTCGACGGGGCTCGCTGCTCTGCGTTCGGACCGCCGGGTCCGGGAGGTCACGGGAGCTCCGCAGCTGCGGCTCATCCGGCCCGTGGCCGCCCGCTCCGCGACTCTCGCCGGGACGCCCACCTGGGGTATCGAGCGCCTGGAGATCCCCCGCCTGTGGGATGCGGGTTTGCAGGGCCAGGGAGTCCTGATCGGCCACCTGGACACGGGGGTCGATAGCCACCACCCCGCTTTCAGCGGCGGAGCGATCGCGCACTTCGCCGAGTTCGACCGCCTGGGGAACCCCGTCCCCGGTGCCAGGCCTCACGACACCGGCCGGCACGGCACCCACACTGCCGGTACCCTCGTCGGCCGCCCGGTAGACGGCACCGCGTTTGGCTGCGCCCCAGAGGCCCAGCTCGCTAGCGCCATCGTCATTGAGGGTGGCAACGTGGTGGCACGCATTCTCGCGGGGATGGACTGGATCGTCGGCCTGAGGGCACGGGTACTCAGCATGTCTCTCGGCCTGCCCGGCTTCCATCCCGACTTCCTGCCCGTCACCCGCATCCTGCGGGCGCGCGGCGTCCTGCCGGTGTTCGCCGTCGGCAACGAAGGTCCGGGCAGCAGCCGGTCTCCTGGAAACTATCCCGAGACGCTATCCGTAGGCGCGATGAACGTCTCGGACGAGGTCGCCGACTTTTCCTCCAGCCAGACCTTCGCCCGCCTCGAAGACCCCCTCGTGCCGGATCTGGTAGCTCCAGGGGTCGACGTCTTCTCCTCGGTCCCGGGGGCCGGCTTCATGGAGATGTCCGGCAGTTCGATGGCTACCCCGCACGTCGCCGGCCTCGCCGCCCTGCTCTTCCAGGCGGTGCCCACGGCGACCGTGGACGAGGTCGAGTCGGCGATCTTCGGTTCCTGTAAACTGGTTCCGGGTATGCCGGCAGAGCGCGCGAACCGGGGCATTCCGAACGCACCGGCCGCCCTGAGCCTGCTCCGTGGCCTGGCGATGAAGAAGGCGGCGTAATCGCTACCGAACGGAGGAAAGTGCCATGGAAGAGCATCGGGCCGAGGTCGATCCGGAGCTGCTCCGGCAGCTCGACGTGGCGAGTGAGGACCAGGCGGTGGGAGCGGTCTTTTCTCTCCGCCCGGCACCGGGCGAGCCCGTTCCGGCACCCGAGGCTACGCGGGAGAGGGTCGAGCGCCTCCTCGACCACGGACGGAGAGAGACCGGTGGGCTCCAGCGCTACACGGTCTTCCCGAACCTCGGCTCATTTGCCGTCCAGGCGACCCGACCGTTCCTCCAGCGGCTGCTCGAGCACGAGGAGATCGCGACCGCGACCGCCAACGAGCAGCCACAGGACATGCTCATCCGGCCGGTTTCGGAGAAAAAGATTAAGAGCCCCGGCGGCGGCTGACCCGCCTCCGTCGGGAAATGGCTGGCTCCGGATCGGCTTGATGGGCAGACGATATACTGCCGTCTGGTGATGAACAACCCGTATCTGGAGTTGACCGAAGAGCTCAACCGGGGCCGCTTGCGTGCCCTGCTCAGCTCGGGCCAGGCAGTCGTGGTCCACCGTCTGGCGATCATGAGCAAGGATGGCGACTGGATCCTGCGCGAGGACGCCGAAGCCGTGGGCCACGCCCTGGAAGTCCTCTCCCGCCATGAGGCGCGCTATCGCTTTGGAGCACCGCTGGACCTGCGCTGGCTCCGTGGCGGCTGGAGCTCCCATCTCGAGTTCCGGCGCGGTCCTCTGCGGCTGCGGACCGACTTCGTCACCCGACCGCCACGGATCACTCCAGAGTGGTTGGCTCGGATCTGGGCCGAAGCGGAGTCGACGGGCAACGAGGTCGTCGGCCTGGAGCCTCTGGCCGCGCTGAAGCTGACGAACCGTGACAAGGATTATGCCGTTGTCGGAGAGCTGGCGCGCTTGATGCCCGACCCGCACACGCAGTTCCTCTATTCGCGTAGCAGCCGCGATCTGATCCGGCTCGCCGAAGAGTACCCGGCAGCGCTGGCGGAGGCGGTCCGGCAGCGACCGCTTCTTGGCCGGATCGCCGAAGGGCGAGAGATCCTGGAGGAGGCCCTGGATCGCGAGCGCCGCGAGCTCATGCGTACCAACGAGGAGCGCCTGGCCCGCTACCAGTCTGCCGCCGAGGCCTGGGCAGCGCTCTGGCCCGGGGTGCAGCGGCAGGTCGAGGGCATGTCGCTGCTGGACGCTCACCACGTGGTGACCTCACGGGCCGAAGGGGTTCTCCCTTTCGGGCCCCAGGGAGGAGAGGCATGACGACGATGCGGGACGAATTTCTGAGCGAGGAAGACCTCGACCTGCGAAACCTGTCGGACGAAGAGCTCACTGCCTACTGGAATCTCTGGCTCGAGCAGGCCCAGGCCACGAACGACCTCGACGCCGCTCTTTATTCTCACGGCGTCTTCGAGCGCGAACCCGAGCCCACCGTCCGCAAGGATTGACCGGTCCGTCAGCGATCCTCGTCGAGGAACGGTATCAGGAGCCCGGCCACCTCGCGAGGGGCGCTGAAATGGAAGGCATGGGCCGCCTTCGGGACTATCGCCAGGCGCCCGCGGGGCAGGAGCCGGCAGACCCGCTCCGTCCAAGGCTCGGAGACCACCGGATCGCGCTCTCCCCGGAGGACGAGGGCCGGCATCGCGAGCCTGGGGAGCTTCTCCTCGATCCGGTCGGCAAGGCCATAGCGCAGGGTGCGGAGGGCCCGCCCGAGGCCGGCCCGGAGGTAGTCGGCCGCGACGATGGGGACGAGGGAGAAGGGCTCCCGGGGGACGTCGCGGAGCAGCCGGAGCAGCTCCCGGGGTACGCTCCGCCCGTGGTCGTCGATGGTCGGCGCGGCGAGGACCAGGCGATCGACGGCCTCCGGGTGATGGTAGGCTAGGTCCGCCACCACCTGGCAGCCGAGGGAGTGGCCGAAAAAGGCCGCCCGGTCGAGTCCCATGGCCGACATCCAGGCGGCGAGGATCTCCGCCTGCTGGTGGATGTCGAGGGCTCGCCGGGGCTTGTCGCTCTTCCCGAAGCCGGGGATATCCGGTGCGTAGACCGCCCGGCTGGAGGCGAGGATCTCCGCCAGGGGTACCATGTAGCGGGAGGAGACCCCGAGCCCGTGGACCAGCACCAGGGGGGCTCCGCCTCCGCCGGCGGGACCGGCCGCGAGCCGGACGTGCATCCGGAGGCCGCTCACCTGCACGAAGCGGCTCTCGATTCTCCTGGCGGACGGGGTCACCGGGCGGATTATAGGGGGCGGACGGGAGGGAATCCGCAATCCCTCCGAGGGAACGCTCGATCCCTCCCGGGGGTACCCCGATCCCTCCCAGGGATGATCCGATCCCCGGAAGGGATAGTCCAAGCCCTCTTGGGGCATCTCGGAACCCTCTCAGGGAGTAGCCATTCCCTCCGAGGGAAATTCAAATCCCTCACAGGGATTCCTTAAAAACAGCGAGGGAAAAGCCAAACCCCCGGAGGGATAGGTCCATCCCTCCGAGGGAGCGGGCGTTCCCGCGTAGGTAAATACATCCGGACCTGCTCCAAGCCGATTTGGGCCCCTTCCGGGAGGGTTGGGCGCCCGTCGAAACCGTCGCGAACGCTCTCCGGGCTCTTCGCGAACGCCTCGGGAGCCATTTCCAGTGTCTCAAAACGCCTTTCCGCCGGCTCGAGACGACATCGGAGTCTCTCCGGGAGGTTTCGGAGGCGCTCGGGACGGTTACGGAGGCTCTCCGGGAGGGTTTCGAGGGGCTTGAAACGTCAGCGGAAGCTCTCCGGGAGAGTTCGGAGGAGCCCGGGGCGGCGACGGACGCTCTGGAAGGGCGTTGCGAGAACCTCCTGCCGCGTCTGGAGGCGCTCGCCTGGCTTTTCCAGCCTGACAGGAGGCTCGTCTACTTCGAAGTGGACCGGCTACATGGCTCTCGCCAAGGCGCGGACAGCCAGAACCTCGTCGGCTCGGAGGCTTTCAACATCCGACTCCCGGACCGCCACGACGGCGATCGACTCCCCGAGGGCATTGAATACCTCCAGGACACAGCCCGGCTCTCCTCCTTCGGGGTGGAGGACCGTGTCGACAAGGACGGCGACGTCCCCCCTCCTGAGATCATGCTCGGGGAGATCGCGCTTGAGGGCGACACGCTGATAGAGAGGCAAGCTCATGACCTCTTCTCCTTCCAAGGCTTCATCGTCACGAATCGAACTCGTCCGTCGTGTCGTGATTGCAGCCAGATCGTGACGACTGTCAAGGTCAGACCGTTCGGTCCCGTCAACCCACCCTCAGCGCGTAGAAAGACTCCATACTCGCTCCTCCTATCTTCCATGGCTTCCGCCGTTGCCGCAAGCTCCCGGATCGCTGCCAGGAGCAGGTGAGGGTTCTCCCTGACGAATCCCGCCTGGGCCAGAAACTTTGACTTGTCGTCCCACTCCCGTGGCACCAGCAGATAGGCCGTGAGCTTCTCCATCGGAATGACCGCATCCGGCGGGACCTTCATCCCGCCTCCTCCGCTTCCATTCCGGCGCTCTCCGGCAGCTGGAGCGCCTTCACTCTCGGCGCGAAGACCCGATGTAGCGCTTCGAGGTTGCGGAGGAGCCAAGCGAAGTTCTCGGGCCAGCCTTTCCGGTCGCGGAGATCCGCGGGCTGGCGGAGGTAGGTCCGACAGGTCATAGCTTCCGTGGGCTTGAGCCAGGTCAATTCCTGGCCGAGCTCTGCCTCGATCTGCACTCTCTCCGCTTCGAGGAGAGCGAATGCGGCTTTGGACTTCGGGCCCGAGGTCTGCATCTCCGCGCGCAACTCGTGGCCGCTCCAGCTCTCCTCCGCCGAGTTGTAGGAAGACGCGATGGCTGACAGGGTGAAGCCCGTCCGGCCAAGGGGGATCCACATCCAGCTCTGGCCCAGGGGTCTGGGTAGGCGCAGTTTCGATCCTCTTGCCTCCACGAACTGCCGGAACGCCGTCCAGAACTCGAGCTGCAGTGCCCGGGTCTCCGACAACTCGATCTTCTCGACTCCTTCCGTAACCCTCTTACTCCAGTTATTGGGTTTGCTGACGACGTTGAACTTCGGAGCGAAGGGCGAGTCGCCGATCTTCCAGAGCTCGATCTCCAGGCCAAAGAAGTTGATCTGCTCAGTTGTGACCGAGTTGAGCCAGTCGAGTGCGGCGCGGTGTTCCTCCCGTATCGTCTGCGCCACCCAGACGATCGTCACCGCCTTGAGCCCGGCCGCGTAGGTCAAGATCTGGCCCAAGTGGCGGTGATCGGTCAGCTCGAGCTGGTTCTCGATCAGGACCCAGGATTCGGACTGCGACACCTTGCACAGGAGATCCGCACGGAAGGGGCCGACCTCTTTCTCCTGCGCCTCCAATTCCAGCTCGAGCCCGATCGCGTCGCCGAGGAGCTTCAAATTCACTGACGGGGCCAGCCAGGGTGTAAAACCGCTGGACTCGCTGACCCAGGCCTTCCGGAGATCGACCCTTTCGAGACGGCCGAGGGTTGGTGGGTTCATTCAGATGACCTCTCCGGCGATCTTCTCCGCCTGCGAAGTCCGGCCGCGGCGTGTCGATCTCCAAT
>JAXDLD010000011.1:0-19795 GCA_034666805.1 Acidobacteriota bacterium | reverse complement strand
TGAGCGACCTGGCCGACGGCGACCCGCGGGCGCTCGCCCGGGCGGTGGCGGTGATGCGCGGCCCCGACCTGGCCGAGGAGCTCGACCGGCTTCCCCCTGAGTCCGCGGCCCGGGTCTTGGCCGCCCTGCCCTTCGACCTCGCCGTCCAGGTCTTCGACGAGCCCGAGCTCACCCACCGCGGCCAGGCCTTCGAGCGCCTGCCCGTCGAGCGGGCGGTGCCGCTCCTCGAGGCCATGTCGGCCGACCAGCAGGCGGACCTCTTCCGCGAGCTGCCGGAGGCCGCCCGCGCCCCCCTGCTCGCCGCCGTCACCCCCGCGACCCGCGAGAACCTCACCCGCCTCCTCGCCTATCCGCCGACCACCGCCGGCGGCATCATGACGACCGAGCTCGTGAGCGTCGGGACGGACTGGACGGTCGAGCGCGTCCTCGCCCACATCCGCAAGGTGGCGCGGGAGAAGGAGACGGTCTACGCCGTCTACGTCGTCGACCCCGGTGACCGCCACCTGGTCCACGTCGTGTCGCTCCGCGACCTCCTCCTCGCCGACCCGCAAGCCGTCGTCCTGGAGGTGGGCAAACGGCGCCCGCCCCTCTCCGTCCGCGCCGGGGACAGCCGCGACGACGTCGCCGCCCTGATCTCGAAGTACAACCTGCTCGCCGCGCCGGTCGTCGACGAGGCCGGGCGCATCCTGGGCATCGTTACGGTGGACGACGTCATCGATGCCATGGTCGCCGAGCAGACCGAGAGCGCGCAGCGCTTCGGCGGTGTCGAGGCGCTCGAAAAGCCCTACATCCAGATCGGCTTCGGCACCATGATCCGGAAGCGCGCCGGCTGGCTCTGCGCCCTCTTTCTTTCCGAGCTCCTCACCGCGACCGCCATGCAGCACTTCGAGGGCGAGCTCAGCAAGGCGATCGTCCTCACCCTCTTCATCCCTCTCATCATGAGCTCGGGCGGCAACTCGGGCTCCCAGGCGACGTCGCTCATCGTCCGCGCCCTGGCTCTCCGCGAGGTGAAGATCGGCGACTGGTGGCGGATCGCCATGCGCGAGCTGCCCACGGGGATCACCCTGGGCGCCATCCTCGGGGTGATGGGCATCATCCGCATCTTCCTCTGGCAGCACCTGCACTTCTACAACTACGGCGCGCACTGGCCACGGGTGGCGCTGACCGTCGGGGCGGCCCTGGTCGGCGTCGTCACCTTCGGCTCGCTCGCCGGCTCGCTGCTCCCCATCCTCCAGCGCCGGCTGGGCTTCGACCCCGCCGTCGCCTCGGCCCCCTTCGTCGCCACCCTGGTCGACGTCACCGGCCTCGTCATCTACTTCACGGTCGCCTTTTTGATCCTCCACGGGACGCTGCTCTGACGGCGGCGGCGTAAGGGCTCACGCCCCCTCGCTCGGCGCCACCGGCGCGAAGCGCTCAAGGATCGCCGCCCGCAGGCGCTCGGCGAGGAGCTTGCGGTCGGCCTCGACGATCGGCTCGGGGTCCAGGTGGAGGGTCGCGAGAATGCCGCGCAGCTCGAGGATCCCTAAGGCGTGGCGGGCGAACGGGACGTCGCCCGCGTAACAGACCGCTTCGTGGGCGGGGGGCTCGCCCGGCGGGGTGCGGTAGCCGAGGGTCGCGTGGTGGACGGGGCGGCCGAGCCGAGCCGGCAGCTCCAGGAGGGAGGGCTTGAAGGGGGCGACTGTGTCCCCCCGGGAGCTCGTCCCCTCGGGGAAGAAGACCACCCCCAGACCGCGGTCGAGCGCCGCCTCGATCTCAGCCATGACCCGCGGGATGTCCCGCCGCTGCCTGCGGTCGATGTAGATCGTCCCGAGCGCCGTGCAGATCGGCCCCAGGAGCGGCCAGCCGCGGACCTCCGCCTTGGAGACGAAGACCGTGGGCAGCCGGCTCGCGAGGACGAGGACGTCCAGATAGCTGAGATGATTGGCGACGAGCAGGAAGGGGGGCCGCGGCGCCACACCCGAGGTCTCGACCCGCACGTTGAGCAGCCAGAGGGCGAGCCGCGCCCAGCCGCTGAAGAAGCGCGCCGTGAATCGCGCCCGGGCGCGCGGGGCGGCACCGAGCAGCAGCCGGCCGAGGAGCACGAGGGGGAACCCGCCGAGGATGACGAGGCCCAGGACCGGGATGCGCAGGGCGCCGCGCAGCCGGGCGGCTAAGCCTCGCGGCGGCGCCGGCTGAGAGGCCGGGGCCATCGGCAGAGGTTCGGCGGAGCTCATGGGGCTCAGTATAAGGAAACCATCCTCCCGCCGACGGGACCGTTTCCGCGTTTCACCCTACACCGCGAAATACCGCGCATCCGGATGCTGGAACACCAGCGCCGAAACGCTAGCCTCCGGGTCCATCATGTCCCCCTCGGTAAGCTCGACCCCGATCTCCTCCGGCCGCAAAGCCGCGAAGAGCTCGCGCTGCATCGCCAGGTCCGGGCAGGCCGGGTACCCGAAGCTGTAGCGCTTGCCGCGGTAGCGGGCGCTCAAGCGCTCCTCGGGGGTCGTGCCCTTGGCGTCGGGGAAACCCCAGGCGGCACGGAGGTTGGCGTGCAGGCACTCGGCGGCGGCCTCGGCGGTCTCCAGGGCGAGGGCCGCGAAGGCGTGACTTTTCAGGTACTCGCCCTGGTGCTTCCACCCTTCCACCCGCTCCCGCACCCCCTCTCCCGAGGTGGTCACGAAGAGGGCCACGTGGTCTCCGGGGAGCACGTAGTCGGTCAGGCAGAGGCCGCCCGGCTTCGCCTGGCGCGGCAGGTTCCAGACGGCTGCGGGGTCGCCGGTCTCCGGGTCGAAGAGGGTCAGCCGCTCCCCCTCCGCCTGGGCCGGGAAGAAGCGCCAGACCGCTCGCGGCTTCAGGCCCCCGTTCCGCGCCACCTCTTTGAGCTCGTCGATCACCGCCTGGAGCTTGAGGAACTTCGGATCGCCCGCCGCCTGGAGCTGGCGGGCGGAGCCCTTGAGTCCCAGGTGTTTGCCGTAGAGCATCTGCGGGTTCAAGAGCACCCAGATCTGATCGAGGTCGAGATCCTGGGTGTGGCGGTCGAGGTCCGGCGGCTGCGGCACCGGGACGTCCCGGCGTACCTCGGCGCGGGAGGGCGCCGCGCTCTCCTCCGCCGGCGCGGCCTCGGCCACGGGCGCGGCGTCGGAGACGAGGAAGGCCGCCACCTCCTCCTCCAGGCCGGGACGAGCGGCGGGATCGTTCAGCCGCTCGACGAGCGAGAGACCGTGCATAGCATCTTTGGCGTAGGTGCAGAGGGCGCCGTAGGCAGGGGCGATCTTCCTGTGGGTGAAGCGCCTCGTGAGCGCCGCCCCGCCGACCAGGAGCGGCACGGTGATCCCCGCCGCCTTGAAGTCCTCGGCGGTCAGGACCATCTGCTGCGCGCTCTTGACCAGGAGGCCCGAGAGACCGGTGACGTCCGGCTTGTGCTCGCGCGCCGCCTGGATCAGCCGCTCCGAGGGCACCTTGATCCCCAGGTTCACCACCGTGAAGCCGTTGTTCGACAGCACGATGTCGACCAGGTTCTTGCCGATGTCGTGGACGTCCCCCTTGACAGTCGCCAAGAGCACCTTGCCACGGCCGGAACCGTCCACCTTCTTCTCCATGTGCGGTTCGAGCTGCGACACCGCCGCCTTCATCACCTCGGCGCTCTGCAGCACCTCGGCGACGATCAACTGGTTGTCATTGAAGAGCCGGCCGACCTCGGCCATGCCGGTCATGAGCGGGCCGTTGATGATGTCGAGCGGATTCGGCCAGCGCGGATCGACGAGGGCCTGCTCCAGGTCCGCGATCAGCCCCTCCTTGCTCCCTTCGATGACGGCGCGCGACAGGCGCTCTTCGAGCGGCAGGTCGGCCCGCGGGGTCTTCCCGGTATTCGCGCCATTGGAAGCACGGCCGCGGAAGTGGGCGGTGAAGGTGGCGACCGCCTTGTCGCCGGCCTCGACGTCGCCCACCGGCAGGAAGATCAGCTCCTCGGCGAGCCGCCGCTCCTCCTCCGGGATGTCGGCGTAGCGCGCGAGCTTCTCGGCGTTGACGATGGCGGCGTCGAGCCCCGCCTTCGTGCAGTGATAGAGGAAGACCGAGTTCAGGACCTCGCGCCCGGCCTCAGGGAGCCCGAAGCTCACGTTTGAGACGCCTAAAATGGTCTGGGTCTCGGGGAACAGCTCCTTCAACGCCCGCACCCCCTCGATCGTCTGCGCCGCCGAGCCGAGATACGTCGCGTCCCCGGTGCCGCAGGGGAAGACGAGGGCGTCCCACCAGATGTCCTCCGGGGCTACGCCCATCTCCTCGGTCAAGATCTGGAAGCTCCGCCGCGCCACCTCGACTTTTCTCTCGACGGTGACCGCCATCCCCTTCTCGTCGATCGTGCCCACCACCAGGGCGGCGCCGAAGCGGCGGGCGAGCGGCACCACCTTGTCGAAACGGGAGCGGCCATCCTCCAGGTTGATCGAGTTCAAGATCGACTTGCCCTGGCAGTAGGTGAGCGCCCGCGCCATGACGGCGGCGTCGGTCGAGTCGATCATGATCGGCACCTTGACCAGGCGGACGAGGCGGTCGAGGAACGCCTCGACGTCAGAGGTCTCGTCGCGGTCGGGGTCCTGGAGGCAGACGTCGAGCACCTGGGCGCCGGCCTTGACCTGGGCCCGGCCGACCTCGGCCGCGGCCTCCTGCTGCCCCTCGCGGATCAGGCGCTTGAACTTGCGGCTGCCGAGGACGTTGGTGCGCTCGCCTACCAGGAGCGGCCGGGTGTCGGGGGTCAGCTCGACCGCCTCCAACCCCGAGATCAGGCTCCGGTGATGGCGCGGGACCGGCCGCGGCGGGCGGCCCGCCGCGAGCTTCACCAGGATGCGGACATGGGCGTCCGTCGTGCCGCAGCAGCCGCCCACGAGATTCAGCCAGCCGGCGTCGAGGAAGCGGCCGAGGACGCGCTCGAAAACGTCCGGCCCCTCGTTGTAACGTCCGTCCTCGTCCGGCAGGCCGGCGTTGGGGACGACGGCGATCCGGGTGCGCGAAAGCTCGGAGAGGGTGCGGAGGTGATCGGTCATCAGCTCCGGGCCGGTGGCGCAGTTCAAGCCGATGTAGAGGAGGTCGGCGTGGAGCATGGAGGTGGCGAAGGCCTCGGCGTCCTGGCCGCCCAGCATGGTGCCGGTGGGCTCGATGGTGGCGGAGACCGCCACCGGAAGCCGCCAGCCGGCCGCCGCGAAGGCCTCCTCGGTCGCCAGGAGGGCCGCCTTGACGTTCCGGGTGTCCTGGCTGGTCTCGATCAGCAGGTAGTCGGCGCCGCCCGCCATGAGCCCCAGGGACTGGACCCGGAAGTTCTCTTTGAGCTCCTCGAAGGTGATGTTGCCGGTGACCGAGATCGCCCGTGTGGTGGGGCCGATCGAGCCGCAGACGAAGCGCGGCTTCTCGGGACTGTCGAAACGCGCGCAGGCGGCGCGGGCGATCCGGGCGGCGGCGGCGTTCAGCTCATAAGCCTGGGCTTCCAGGCCGTACTCGCCGAGCACCAAGGGGGTGCCGCCGAAGGTGTTGGTCTCGACGATGTCGCAGCCCGCCGTCAAATAGCCCGCGTGGACGCGGTCGACGACGTCCGGCCGGGTGGCGCAGAGGTTCTCGTTGCACCCTTCGAGCTCGAGGCCGCCGAAGTCCTCGGCCGAGAGATTCGCGGCCTGCATGGCGGTGCCGGTCGCGCCGTCGAGGACCAGGATGCGCGCGTCCAGGGCGGCTTCCAGGCGGGTCCGGCGCTCGTCCAGATCCGCCGGCCGGGGGGGAATGGGAACGTCGAAGATGTTGTCGCTCAAGCTTCGCTCCTCTCGCTTCCGTTTTCGAGCAGGCAACAAAAAAACCCGTCTCGCGGCATCACGAGAACGGGTTCCTTTCCGCGGACACTTGGTTGTCGCCGGAGCGACCGCATCCCCGTTCCCCCGGGTACCGCCGGGAGAGCGGGAGGGCACCTTGGGTGTCCGTCCCAGGTTGCCGAGCCCGGCGCTGCCATGCGCTGGGCCGCTCGTAATGCACTTTGGAGGTTAGTGCAGGTGTCTAAGGGATGTCAACCGGCCGGGGATGCCAACCGGTGGAGGAACCGCGCGGTGGCAGCGAGCACCTCCGCCGGGTGGTCGCGGTGCGGGGAGTGGCCGGAGCGCGGCAGCACCAGGGCTTCCGCCGGACCGGCGACCCCGGCCAGCACGGCCTCCACCTGCCGGACGGTCCCGTACTCGTCGTCTTCGCCCTGGACGACGAGCACGGGGGAGGTGATGGCGGGCAGAACCTCTTCGATGTTCCACGCCGCGAACTCCGGCCGGAGCCAGACGTCCACCCAGGTCCGGAACATCGAATCGGTGTTGGCGCCGTGATGCCGAGCGAGCCGCTTCCCGAGGTCCGTCGTCTCGTACGTCCGGGCCATGGCGGCGATGCTTTCGAGGCAGACCGGTTCGACGAAGACATGCGGCGCTTCGAGGATGAGCCCGCACAGAGGGCCGAGGCATGCCCCGGCATAGATCAAGGCGATCGAAGCGCCGTCGCTGTGGCCGAAGAGAATGATTTTGTCGAGCTCAAAATGGGCGAGGACGGCCGGGAGGGCCGAGAGCGCCTCGTCGTGCATGAAGCGGACCGGCCGCGGTCCGTCGACGGGATCCGAAGCTCCGTAGCCGCGCCGGCTGTAGACGAGCGCCCCGCAGCTGGCGGCCTCGGCCAGCCGGTCGGGGAAGTCCCGCCACATCCCGGCCGAGCCCAGGCCCTCGTGCAGGAAGACGATCGTCGGCGCTTCGGCGGGACCGGGGCCGATCCAGCGGTACTCCAGGCGCTGTCCAAGAACCTCGAACGTCAAGACAGCAGCACCAACGCGAGCGCCACCGCCGCCGGCACGGCCTGGACGAAAAGGATTCTGTGGTTGACGGTCGCGGCGCCGAACACTCCGGCGACGACGACGCAGGAAAGAAAGAAAATCTTGATCGAATATCCGGCGGCGCCCTGGCTCAGACCCCAGACCAACCCCGCCACGAGGAAGCCATTATAGAGACCCTGGTTCGCGGCGAGCCCTTTGGAAGCCGCCGCGAACTCGGGCGTCAGCCCAAAGACCCGGCGGCCCGTGGGCTTGTCCCAGAGGAACATCTCCAAGACGAGGAAATACAGGTGAAGGAGGGCTACCAATGCGACGAGGACGTTCGCGGCTGTGATCATTTAGGGATTCGCCTTTCGAATGAGCTACCCACCTCCGGGCGGCTCGCGATCGCCGAAGACGTCGCGGATGACGGCCTCGATCCGCCGCTCGAGCTCGGCGGTGTCGACCGCTGCGGGGACCTCGGCTGTCGGCGCCGGCCGGTCCGGGTAGCCGGACTGGTGCAGCCGGTCGAGCAGGCGCTCCATCACCCGCCCCCCCGCCCCCTGACGCGGCTCGTCCGGCTCCGGGTAGAGGACGCGGAAGAAGATCCCCGGCTCGACGTCCACCACGTCCAGGATCGCCAGGACGTGCCGGTACTTGAGATCCACCCGGCCGGTCAGCACCTGGCTCGAGTAACCCCGCCCCTGCCCGAGCAGACGATCGAGGTCCTGGCGGTCCAGACCCGCGATCTGGACCAGGGTCGCCAGGAGCTTGGTGGCTCTCCGGATCTCGTCCTCGATCATGACCGGGAGCCTAGCACGCCGTTGGAATGACGATGCCGGCCTGGTTTTCTACGATCGACATCCCTTTCCTATTCCGCCCGGCGTCGAACTCCCGCCGGTCCGATGCCAGCAATCAACCTTTCCGCGCCCGTCCTGCACGGAAAGACGGTACGGCCGGCGGCCGGATCGCGAATTCGGCCCCTAAAGGCGGCACACTAGGGGGCATGCGCAACGCGCGAGCGTTGCCCCGCGGGCACCGGGGCCATGGGGGCGCCCGGGATACCCCCCGGGAAAGGAGAGAACCATGCCTCAGACCACTGCACGCCGCATCTCTGCCGCCTTGGCGGTTGCCGCCGTCCTCGCTCTGCCGACCGCACCGGCCGCCGCGGCAGGCCCCGGCAGACAGGCTTCGGACCCGGCCTCCCGCATCCTCGAGCAGGCCTGGCGCTGGGCCGCCGACCTTCTGGGGACACCCGCCGGGGCGGCCCGGGTTCACGGCCGGACGCCGGGAAGCCACGGGCGGACCGCCATCCACGGCAAGCTGGGCGGCTTCATCGACCCCGATGGCAGGAGCGCGCTCAACGCGACGCCCGGCCTCCGCGTCATCCCGGTCAAACCCTAGGCCGGCGCGATCCGCGAGAGCCTCCATCCGGCCGGGAGTGGCTTGCCGCCGCTCCCGGCTCCCTCCCTCCCCCCGCTCTGTGTCACAATCATCGCCCGTGACCTGACGTGACGATGAGGAGGGAGAGGCTTTGAGCGACCACCCCACGCCCGCCACCCTGGAGGCGTTCCTGGCCTCCCGGCTGTCCGCCCAGGAGGTGCGCCCCGTCCTGGCGCACCTGTTCCGCGGGTGTGAGGAGTGCCGTGAGGTGATGGAACCCATGGCCACCGCTCTCTTCCAACCCGGGAGGGCCGAGCTGCCCGCCGGGCCCCACGACCCCCGTATCGGCTGGGAGTACGAGTTCCCCATCACCCGGGCCATCAAGTACGGCCTTCGCGAGGCGCGGGAGCGGTCGCGGGAGCGCGAGATCGCGGCCGGCGAGATCGCCGCCCTCCTGCGGAGCGGCGGCGTGCCGGCAAGCATGCCGGCCGGCCGGCCCGCGGAGCCTGGCGGCCGGCGCGGCTGGGCCTGGTGCGAGCAGTTCATCGAGGAGAGCCGGGCTCAGGTCCACGAGGACCCGCAGGCCGCCGTCCTCCTCGCCACCTTCGCCGTCACCCTGGCCGAGAGCAAGCTCGAGGCGGAGCGCTTCCCGCCGGGGCAGGTCGCCGACCTTTGCGCCCGCGCCCGGGCCGAACTCGGCAACGCGCGCCGGGTGAGCGACGACCTCGCGAACGCCGAGGCCGAGATGGGCCGCGCCCTGGCCCACGCCGAACGGGGCACGGGCGATCCCCTGCTCCTCGCCCGCGTCATGGGGCTCTGCGCCGCCCTCTACCGCGACCAGCGGCGGTTCCCGGAAGCCGGCCGGCTGCTCGACACGGTCTTCCGGATCTACCGCGACCACGGCGAGCCGCACCTCGCCGGCCGCGCCCTCGTGAGCAAGGGGCTCCTCCTCGGGGCCGGCAACGACTGCTGGGGCGCGATCCGCCGCATCGAGGAGGGGATCGCGCTCCTCGATCCCCGCCGCGAGCCGGCCCTCCTCTTCACCGCCGTCCACAGCCTCACCTGGTTCCTCGTCGAGGCCGGGGAGGTCGACGCCGCCCGGCGCCTGTTGGGGACGAGCGCCGAGCTCTACAGCTTTGTCGGCGGCGCGGTGGACTGGGTCAAGCGGCGCTGGATGGAGGGGAGGATCGCGGCGGCCCTCGGCAACCTCGAAGGTGCCACAGCGGCCTTTGCCGAGGCCCGCCAGGGCTTCGCCGGCCACGGCAAGCCGGGCGACGTGGCCCTGGTCTCGCTCGACCTCGCCACGGTCTACCTGCGCCAGGGCCGGCCGACCGAGGTGGGGCGACTGGCCGAGGAGATGCTCGTCACCTTCCGGGCGCTCGGCATAAGGCGCGAGGCGATCGCCGCCATCCTCCTCTTGAAGGAGGCGGTCCGGACCGAGCGGGCGACCCTCACCCTCTGCGCGGAGGTCGCGGCCCAGCTCCGGCAGCTCGATCGCGAAGGCTGGCGGGAGGCGTAGGAGTTTTTCCCGGCCGCCCGGCCCTTCACCCTGCCGCCGCCAGCGGCAGCACGTTCCCCCGGCTCGCCCCGGCGCCCGGCACCGTCCCGAAGCGGCGCTCGCGGTGGTGGAACTCGGCCACCGCGGCGGCTAAATCGGCAGCGCCGAAGTCGGGCCACATCCTCTCGGTGAAGACGAGCTCGGCGTAGGCGCACTCCCAGAGCAGGAAGTCGGAGAGCCGCTTCTCCCCCCCGGTGCGGACGAGGAGATCGACGTCGGGCACGGGGAGCGGCCCGGCCAGGAGGCGGGCGAAGAGCTCGCGCGACATCGGCTCTCCATCTTGGCCCTGACCCTCCAGGCGGCGGGCGGCGGCGAGGATGGCGTCGCGGGCCGAGTAGTCGACGGCGATCCGCAGGAGGAAGGAGGTCGCCTCCGCGGTTGCCGCTTCCGCCATCTCGATCGTCCGCACGAGGCCGGCCGGCAGCCGGTCGCGCCGGCCGAGGACGGCGATCCGCACTCCGCGCTCGGCGCACTGCCGAGCCTCGCGGGCGAGGAAGGTGCGGAAGAGCCGCATCAGGGCCCCGACCTCGGCCGGCGGACGCTTCCAGTTGTCGGACGAGAAGGCGAAGAGGGTGAGGACGGAGATCCCCAGGCCGGGCGCCGCCTCGACCGTCCGCCGCACGGCGTCGGCGCCCGCCTCGTGCCCGGCCATCCGCGAACGCCCGCGGGCCACGGCCCAGCGGCCGTTGCCGTCCATGATGATCGCGGCGTGGAGACCCCCGGCACCCAGAGCCGCGCTCGCCGCCGCGCTCGATGCCAGGCTCACAGGCGCGCCCCCTGGCTCTTGTAGCCACGATGGAGCAGGGCGAGCATCTCGCGGTCGTGGGAGAGATAGGCGCGACAGCGGGCCACCCAGGTGCGGAGCCCGGGCGTCGCTCGCAGGCCCGGATCGCTGTCGAGGAGAAAGCGCACTACCCGGGTGTGCCCGCCGGCCGCCGCGTTCAAGAGAGCCTCGGTGGCGGACGGGCCGTCCACCCGGGCGCCGGCCGCCACCAGGGCGCGGAGGATCGCGAGCTCGCCCTGGGACGCCGCGAGGTTCACCGGCGACGTGCCGTTTCGCGCCGGGCGATTGGGATCGGCGCCGCGGGCGAGGAGGAGCCGCACCACCCCGAGCTGGCCCTTGTGGATGGCGTGGAGGAGGGGAGTCCAGCCGTTCGGTCCGTCGTCCAGCTCTTCCAGGCCGGCCCCGGCGTCGAGGAGCCCGGTCACCGTTTCGACGTTCCCGCTCCGTGCCGCCAGGTGGAGCGGTCCGAAGCCCCGTCCTCTGCCGCCGCCGACCCCCGCCCCGAGGAAGACGATGGCGGCACCGACTAGGATTATGCCCGCGAAGACGGCGGCCAGGAGCAGCCGCCCCAGGATCTCCTTTCCTCTCATGACTCCTCCCAAAGAGCTTTTCGTCGCAAAGCCAATCGTCAAAAAAAAGGGATGTCAGGCGTTCCGGGTGGCGTGGATGATCGCCTCCATGTGATCGAGGTAGCGCTCGAGCGCGCGCCGCCCGGGGGCGGCCAGGCGGTACTCGGTCTTCGGCACCCGCCCCTCGAAGTACTTGGCGCAGGCGATGTAGCCCGCCTCCTCGAGCTTCCTGGCGTGGACGCTCAGGTTGCCGTCGGTCGTCTTGAGCAGCTTCTTCAAGTCGTTGAAGCTCAGGCTCTCGTTGACCGCCAGGGCGGAGACGATGCCCAGCCGCATCCGCTCGTGGATGAGGCGGTCGAGGTCGAGCGCCTCGCCCTGGGGGGAGCGGACGGCGGCTTCGCCAGGGTTTTCCACCGCGAGCCGGGGCAGGGGTTCGCGCCGCGCCATCAGCCGCCATGCCCCCGCGCGATCAAGGCGCCGAAGAGGAGGTGGAGGCCGCCGAAGCCGCCGGCCAGGAGCGCGTCCCCCCAGGCGAAGGGGCAGAGGAGGGCGAGGGCGCCCAGGGCCATGAAGGCGAGCCCCATGACCGGCACGATGCGGACCGAGAAGGCGCCGCCGGTGACGACGCCGGTGCCGTAGAGGAGGAGCCAGGTGCCGGGGAGGAAGGCGGTGGCGCCCGCCGCCACGAGGATGGCGGTCAGGAGGGCCCCGGCGGCGAGCGGCGGCAGGAGCCCGAGGGCGAAGCGGCGCCCCGGCGCGGTCAGGAGGCTGATCTCCGCCCGCTTCGCCTTCCAGCCGATGGCGCCGCAGGTAATGGCGCAGGCGATCACCGCCTCCCCCAGCCAGGTGAGGAGCCAGCCCGGAAGCCCCGCCTGGCGCGACGCCAGCCAGGCCGCCAGGAGAGCGGTCAGCCCGACGGCCATCTCGCCGATCCCGGAGACGGCGGTGAAGCAGGCCGCCCCCTCCATCGTTTCGCGGATGAAGCGCAGGTTGTCCATCGCGTGGACGTGCAGGGCTGGCGGCGGCAGGAGAGCCGGGACCTCCGGGCGCGAACGGGCGGGGCGGGTGGCGGTCACGGAGGGAATGTAACGAGGCGGGACGGAGCTGTCAAGTGCTTTGCTGCGCAAAGTAAGGTGGGTTTTGACCCGGAGCCGACATTGCGTTACCATTACCTTCACAGTAAGGCTCTGTAAATGAAGAGGATAGCAGCGCATGTTCGCGGTCTCGCCGGGATTTTGGCCGCCCTGGCCGTTCTTGGCAGCTCCGGTATCGGCATCGCGTTCGCCCAGGGTGGTTACCGGATCGGCCCGCGCGACCTGGTCGAGGTGCGGGTGTTCGAGGTGCCGGACTTGAACGTCCAGCGCCGGGTGTCGGAGGGCGGGGCCATCAACCTGCCCCTGATCGGCGACGTCGCCATCGCCGGGCAGACCGAGGCCGAGGTGTCCCAGAGCTTGAAGACCCTCCTCGAATCGAAGTACGTCCAGCGCGCCTCGGTCGACTTCAAGGTCCTGGAGTTCCGCTCGCGGCCGATCTCGGTCATCGGTGCCGTCAAGCAGCCGGGCAACCTCGGTTTCTCCGGCCACTGGACCGTGCTCGAGGCGATCACCGCCTCCGGCGGCCTGGCCGAGAACCACGGCAACGTCCTCTATGTCCTGCGGCGCTCCGACAGCGGCCTGGCCGACCAGATCGCCATCGACCTCGACGACCTCCTCGTGCGCGCCGATCCGCGGGTCAACGTCCCCCTCTTCGCCAACGACCTGATCAACATCCCGACCGCGGTCGAGGTCACCATCTACTGCCTGGGCGAGGTGGCGCGGCCCGGGGCGCTGACCTTCAAGAGCACCGAGCGCATCACGCTCCTCGCCGCCATCTCCCGCGCCGGCGGCCTGACCGACCGCTCGTCCAAGAGGATCCTCATCAAACGCGCCGCAACGGCGACCGCACCGGCCTCGGAGATCGAGGCCGACTACAAGCGCATCCTGGCCGGCAAGGCTCCCGACGTGGAGCTGCGCCAGGGGGATGTCATCGTGGTCAAGGAGTCCTTCTTCTGATGTCGCCCGCCAAGTCACCCGACACCGTCAACGACGAGCCCAACCCGTTCCCGGACGAGCCCGAGTCCGATTTCAACCTCGCCGAGTACCTGATTGTGGTGCGGCGCCACTGGAAGCTCGTGACCGCCGCCTGCCTGACGACGGTCGCCGCCGCCGCCGTCCACTACTCGGTCACCCCCAAGCTCTACATGTCGACGGCGCTCATCCAGATCGAGCGCCGGAGCCTGGCGCCCGTGCTCTCGAACCAGGCGCCCTGGCTCGACAGCTACTTCGACATGGAGTACTACCCCACCCAGTACAAGCTGCTCGAGAGCCGCGGCCTGGCGGAGCGGGTGGTCAAGAGCCTCGACCTGGTCGAGGACCCGTCCTGGAACCCGGGGCGGGCGGCGGCGCGGGACGCCAAGAGAGGCCCCTCGGCCGAGGACGACCAGGCGACCCTCGGCATCCTCGCCGCGCAGGTCCAGGGCGGCCTGACCGTCGAGCCGGTGCGGAGCACTCAGCTGGTCGCCCTCTCCTACCGCTCGGGCAACCCCGAGTTCGCCGCCAAGGCGGCCAACGCTTTCGCCGAGTCGTTCATCGACATGGGGATCGAGAACCGCTACGCCTCGGCGGGCAAGGCCTCGACCTTCCTGACCACCCAGATCGAGACCCTGAAGCGCGAGATCGACGAGAAGGAGACGAAGCTCCAGGCCTTCAGCCGGAAGAAGGGCATCGTCACCCTGGAGCCGGGCTCGAACGTCACCCTGCAGCGCCTGGAGGCCTTGAACGGCAACTTCATCGGGGCGAAGAAGATCCGCATCGAGAAGGAGGCCGCCTACAAGGAGCTCCTCACCGCTCCCAAGGAGACGATCGCCGACACCCTGGCCCCGGGCGTCGTGGGCGACATGCGGACGGAGCAGAGGAAACGCGAGAGCGAGTATGAGGCCAAGCTCAAAACCTTCAAGCCGGACTGGCCGGAGATGATCGCCAGGAAGGCGGAGATCGAGAAGGGGCGAGAGCACTTGAAGGCCGCCATCGACGAGGTGGTCGAGACCGCCAAGAAGAGCGCCTACGCGGCCTTCCTGACGGCGCTGCGCCAGGAGCAGTCGCTGGAGACCGAGATGGGGAGCTTGAAGTCGGCGGCCATGGACCAGAACCAGGAGGCGGTCGAGTACAACAACTTGGGCGTCGAGATCAAGACCCGCCGCGACCTCTTGAACGAGCTGATGCGCAAGCAGTCGGAGAACGACGTCCAGGCGCGCCTCCAGGACACCCGCGACTCGAACGTCCACATCGTCGACCACGCCCTGGTGCCCGGCGGCCCCTTCCAGCCCTCGCTGCGCAAGGACCTCTCCTATGGCCTGCTCCTGGGGCTCCTCCTCGGCGTCGGCTGCTCGCTCTTGATCGAGTTCATGGACCGCACCATGAAGTCGCCGGAGGAGGTCGAGCGGCGGCTGGCGCTCCCCACCCTCGCGGTCATCCAGGACATCTACGAGGCCGGCCGGCTCTACGGCTACGAGCGCTATGGCGAGGGCTACGGTTACGGCTACGGCGAGGGGGCGGCGGCACGGGTGCGCCCGGCCAAGGGGAAGCGGAGCGCGCCCGCCGACTGGCTGGAGAAGAAGAAGGCGCCGGCAGCCAACGTGCCGACGCAGATCGAGCTCGTCCCCCACGACCGGCCGCGGACCCCGATCTCGGAGGCCTACCGCTCGCTCCGCACGGCGCTCCTCCTCTCCTCCGCCCGCGAGCTGCGGCTCGTGGCTCTCACCTCGGCGGTGGCGGGCGAGGGGAAGACGGCGACGGCGGCCAACCTGGCGGTCGTCCTGGCACAGCTCGGCCGGCCGGTCCTGATCGTCGACTGCGACTTGCGCAAGCCCCGTCTCCACCAGGTCTTCAAGGCCTCGAACCAGGTCGGCCTCGTCTCCCACCTGACGGCGACCGCCGAGCTCGAGGACATCTTCCTCCCCACGACGGTGCCCAACCTCTGGGTCACCCCGTCGGGCCCGATCCCGCCCAACCCCTCGGAGCTCCTCTCCTCCGAGCGGATGCGGGAGTTCCTGCGGACCGTCCGCGAGCGCTTCGACTACGTCATCGTCGACACCCCGCCCGCCCTGGCGGTCACCGACGCCACCTTAGTCGGCGTGCTCGCCGACGGCGTTATCCTCACCCTTCGGAGCGGCAAGGTGACGCGCGAGGAGGCGCGCCTCTGCCGCGACCGCCTGCTCTCGGCGGACATCAAGATCCTCGGCGCCGTGCTCAACCGTTACCAGTCGACTCAGGCCGGGATGTACAAGCGGTACCGCTCCTACGAGGTGTATGCTGCCGCCCCGGAGAGCACGCCCAAAGCCGGCTCGGCCGCCTGATGATCGACCTGCACTGCCACATCCTGCCGGGCATCGATGACGGCGCCAAGAGCCTGGCCGAGGCGATCGCCATGTGCCGCGCCGCCGCCGCCGCGGGCTGCGAGGTCATGGTTGCCACCCCGCACCAGCGGCGCGGCATCTGGTGGAACAGCGACCGCAAGGTGCTCGAACGGCTCCGCCAGGAGCTCGCCCAGTCGGTGGCGCCGGAGATCCGCGTCCTAGAGGGCGGCGAGATCCATGTCGACTCGGAGCTCCTGGACGAGGTGCGACGGCTGGGTGCGGGCGAGGAGGCGGGGATCTTCCCCTTGGCCGGCTCGCGCTACCTGCTCCTCGAATTCGCCTCCACCTGGAACGCCCAGATGGCGGCCGACCTCGTCCACGAGCTGACGGTCTCGGGGTGGCGGCCGGTCCTCGCCCACCCCGAGTTCATCCCCTTCCTGGCCGAGGACGAGTCGGTGGTCGCCCACCTGGTCGCGCTCGGCGCCTTGACCCAGGTGACGGGGATGAGCGTCACCGGCGACTTCGGGCGGCGCGCCCAAGCCAACACCCACCGGCTGATCGAGACCGGCCTCGCCCACTTCGTGGCCAGCGACTCGCACGACCTCATCCGCCGGCCGCCGGGCCTCGCCGGCGCCTTCGAGGTGATCCGCGAGCGCTGGGGGGAGGAGTTGGCGCTCCGCCTGACCACCGCCAATCCCCGGGCGGTGCTCGAGGACCGTCCCCTGCCCATGCCTCCACCCCCGCCGGACCCGCCAGCGCGGAAGTCCTCGCTGCCGGGACCGCTCTCGCTCGCCGGCCGCCTGACCGGGCGCCCGCGGCCGTGAGGGGAGAGCCATGACGCGGCGCGGTACCTGGACGGCCCTCCCCCTCCTCCTGGCACTCGCGTTGCCGGCCATGATGCCTGTGAGCTCGGCCTGGGCGAGCGCGGACCCGTTCTACCTCGGACTCCTGCGCGACGGCCGGCTCGCCTACGACCGCGCCGACTACGCGACGGCGGCCAAGGACCTGCGCCTGGCCTGCTTCGGCCTCTTGGACGACCCCCAGCCGTTGACCGACTGCCTCGTCCGCCTCGCCGTCGCCCAGGGGGCGGGCAACGACGCCGAGGGTTTCCGCGACACCTTCCGCCGCCTCGCCGAGGTGGAGGATCGCTTCGGCGCCTACGGCAAGGCCACCCTGCCGCCCGAGCTGCGCTCCGCCTTCGAGCAGAAGCTCGTCGTGCTGATCCCCGCCGCCACCCTGGAGACGATCCCGGTCTGGAAGCCGCTCCTCCAGCACAAGGCCGAGGCCGAGATCGCCGCCCTGCCGCCCAAGGAGCGGCGCCGCGAGCTCGAGGCGCGGCTCGCCAAGGAGCCCCGGAGCCTGACCTGGAACCTGCTCGCGGCCGATCTCGAAATCGATGAGGGGAAGGCCGAGTCGGCGATCGCCCGCGCCGAGCTGGCCGCGGCCACGGCGCCCCAGGACCCGCGGGCGACCTGCATGCGCGGCCTGGCGCGCGCCTACGGCCGGCACTGCCCGGAGGCCTTGGCCGACCTGGAGCCCTGCCCGCTCGCGGCCCGCGAGGCGCGCTACGCCACCGCCCTCCTCGGCTGCCGGGTCGAGCTCGGGGCCTGGCGCAAGGCTGAGGAGCAGGTGCGCGGGCTGCCGCCGCAGCTGCGGGAGGACAAGAAGATCGCCGCCCTCGCCCAGCAGGTGGCGCAGCACCCCTCCCCCGCCACCCCGCCCGCGGCGCCGACGACATCGGCACCTCCGCCGGTAGCGCCGGCCACGAAGCCGGCCGAGCCGGCCCCGGCGCCCGCCAAGCCCGCGCCGGTCCCGGACAAGAACCTGGACAGGGCTCCGGACAAGACCGCGGCCAAGCCGTCTCCGGAGCAGACCGCCGCCAAGCCGGTGGCCGTGAAACCGGCCCCGGCGGCCTCCTTGACCCACCCCTTCTCCCTCGCCGAGCACGAGGCCATGGACCGGGCCCGCCGGCTGCTCGCGGCGAGCTCGCCCGCCAAGGACTTGAAGGAGGCCCTCCGCCTCGCCCGCGAGGTGGCCGATGCCCACCCCGAGTCGAAGGAGGCGCAGTACCTGGCCGGGGAGGCGGCCTACCGCAACTCGCGCTGGACGGACGCCGTCTCCTTCTTCCGCCGTGCCGGCGAGCCGGGCGACGATCATCCCGAGCTGCTCTTCTACCTCGCGGTCTCGCTCTACGAGATGGGCGACCAGCCGGCGGCGACGGCAGCGCTCAAGCGCGCGCTGCCCCGGCTGCAGAAGAGCCCCTACATCGAGTCGTACGTCCGGCGCATCACTGGCGGCACTGGCGGCACCCAGCCCCCGGCGCGGTAGCCGCGAGCGCCGTTTTGGCATACAATAGATTCGATCTTCACCCTAGAGCAGCACGATCCGAGACCCGCAGGGAGGCTCGATATGAGAGCACGCCGCTTCTGGACCGCCGTCCTCCTCCTGGCCGCCACCCGGGCGTACGCCCAGCCGTCGGTCACGGTCGAGAAGGCCACCTGCTTCCGTACCGCGGAAAACCAGGTCGTCCACGGCACGGCCAAGTACGAGGCGCCCGGGGGCTCGGCCCGGCTCTACTTCCGTTGGGAGGAGCGCGGCGGCTTCTATTGGGTGGAGATGGAGCATGACGGGGTCGGCCGCTACTGGGTCGTCCCGCCCAAGCCGGAGAAGCGCAATCAGGAGGTCCAGTACTACGGCGCCCTGCTCGACGCGGCGGGCCACGAGCTCGCCCGCTCCGAAATCCGCATGGTCGAGGTCAAGGGGGACTGCCACGTCGAGCTCACCCCGGAGCAGCGCGGCGTCGCCCAGAACCTGATGATCGGCGAAACCACCGCCGACCAGTCGCACGGCGGGGTCCTGGGCTTCCTCTGCGACGGCATCGTCACCCGGGTGAGCGCCAGCAACATCCGGCGCGCGGACGACTTCTGCCGCACCTGCGTCGTCGCCTGGTGGAAGAAGACCGAGGTGCTGATCCCCGCCCTCGGTGCCGCCGCCGTCACCACCATCATCGTCGACCAGCCCGAGCCGTCCCCCTCCCGGCCTTAGCGGATTCGGACGGATGCCGTTGCGGACGTATGGCCGGCGGGCCGCCCTCGGGGTGCTGCTCGCGGCCAGTTGGAGCGCTGCTCCTCCTCCCCCGCCCGAGCCGCCGCGCCACTCCGAAACGATCCTCGTGCGCGAGGCCGGGGTGCTGGTCGAGAGGCCGGCGTCACGGCCGATCGACACCCTGAAGCGCGCGCGGCGCCCCGGCGACTTCCAGCTCCTCCTGGACGGCCTTCCGCACGAGGTGGTGAGCATCGAGGCCGCGACCGCCAAGGACTGGGAGATCGTCGTCTACCTGGATCCCGAGCTGGCCCCGGCCGGCCCCTTGAACGACGCCGTGCTCCTCCTCGCCAAGCGGGCGGAGCGCCTGAGCGGCCTGGGGACGGTCGAGCTGGTGATCGCCGATCCCGAGCCGCGGGTGGCGCTCGCGCCCAGCCGGGACGCGGCGGTCTGGCGGGCGGCCCTGGCCGAGCTCGCCGGCACGGCAGGAGGCCGCGCCGCCAGCCTGCCGGAGACCAGGCTCCTCGCAGCCGTGCGCCGCCAGTGCGACCGCCTGACCGCCTTCGCCTCACGGAGCCGGTCGAGCCGGCCGCGGGCCCTCTTCTGGGTCGGCGCCCTCGACCTCCCGATCTCGCCCGCCGAGAGCAACGCCCTCACCCTGGCGACCGAGCCTGGACGGGAGACGGTCTCCCCAACTCCCCCGATCGCCGCCGCCTTCGCCGAGGCGACCCAGGCGCTCGCGGCCTACGGCTGGGTGACGATCCCCTTGGCCGTGCGCCCTCCCCCGCCACCACCGCCGCCCACCGAGCGCCCGCCGGGCGGCGCGGCCCTGGACCGACCGGACTACAACTCGACCCTGGGACGCGGCCGTCCCTTGTCCTTCCCCGAGGACCCCAAGGCAAAGGCCCGCCGCGCCTCCGCCGATCTCCGGCTCGACGCCGCCCTCCTGCCCTGGCTCGCCCCGCACCACCTGCTGGCGCGGGCGACCGCCGGCCGGGTCGTCCAGGACGAGCTCCAGTTCGACGACGCCCTGGCCAGCCTGGGCCGCCGCTGGTGGCTCTGGTATCGCCCTCCGGTCCCCGCGGACGGCCGCCTCCATCGCCTGGCGGTGAGCTTGGACGGCAAGGTGAGCCTCGGCGGCAAGGTCGGTCTCGATGCCAAGTTGAGCTTGAGCGGCGATGTCACGCCCGACGGCAACCGGCTGGCGGCGCCGGCCTGGGTGCGCGGCTTCCCCGGAGGGTCCTCGTAGGCCGCCCAGATCCGGTTCTCTGGT
>JAXDLD010000010.1:0-12954 GCA_034666805.1 Acidobacteriota bacterium | reverse complement strand
AGATGGTGCGCGAAGTGGCCTCGAAGACCTCGGACGTGGCCGGCGACGGCACCACGACCGCCACGGTCCTCGCCCAGGCGATCTATCGCGAGGGCTCGAAGAACGTCACCGCGGGCGCCAACCCGATGGAGATCAAGCGCGGCATCGAGCTCGCGGTCAAGGCCGCCGTCGAGGCGATCGACCAGCTCGCGAAGCCGGTCGAGGGCAAGGACATCGCCCACGTCGGCACCATCTCCGCCAACAACGACACCGAGATCGGCCGCATCATCTCCGAGGCGATGGAGAAGGTCGGCAAGGACGGCGTCATCACGGTCGAGGAGGCGCGCGGCCTGGAGACCACCCTGGAGGTGGTCGAGGGCATGCAGTTCGACCGCGGCTACCTCTCCCCCTACTTCGTCACCGACGCCGAGCGCATGGAGACGGTGCTCGAGAACGCCAAGATCCTCCTCCACGAGAAGAAGATCAGCTCCATGAAGGACCTCCTCCCGGTGCTCGAGCAGACGGCCAAGCAGAACCGGCCGCTCTTGATCATCGCCGAGGACGTCGAGGGCGAGGCGCTCGCCACCCTGGTCGTCAACAAGCTCCGCGGCACCCTCCACGTCGCCGCCGTCAAGGCCCCGGGCTTCGGCGACCGCCGGAAGGCCATGCTCGACGACATCGCCGTTCTGACCGGCGGCCGGGTGATCACCGACGACCTCGGCATCAAGCTCGAGAACGTGCAGTGGCAGGACCTGGGCGATGCCAAGAAGATCGTCTTGACCAAGGACGAGACCACCATCGTCACCGACTCGGACGATGCCAAGCGGCGTGAGGCGATCGCCGGGCGGGTCAAGCAGATCCGCAACCAGGTCGAGGAGACGACCTCCGACTACGACCGCGAGAAGCTCCAGGAGCGGCTCGCCAAGCTGGTCGGCGGCGTCGCCGTGATCAAGGTCGGCGCGGCCACCGAGACCGAGATGAAGGAGAAGAAGGCGCGCGTCGAGGACGCCATGCACGCCACCAAGGCGGCCGTCGAGGAGGGCATCGTGCCCGGCGGCGGCGTGGCCCTGCTGCGCGCCATCCCGGCGGTCGAGAGGGTGAAGGGCGAGGGTGACGTCCGGGTGGGCATCAACATCGTCCGCCGCGCGCTCGAGGAGCCGGCCCGCCAGATCGCCAACAACGCTGGCGAGGAGGGCTCGGTCATCGTCAAGGAGCTCTTGGCGGGGAGCGGCAACAACGGCTTCAACGCCGCGACCGGCAAGCACGAGGACCTGGTGGCCGCGGGCGTCATCGACCCGGCCAAGGTGACCAAGACCGCGCTCCTCAATGCGGCCTCGATCGCCGGCCTCATGCTCACCACCGAGGCGATGGTCTCCGAGATCAAGGAGAAGGACGAGAAGGGCGGCGGCGGCATGCCGGGCGGCGGCATGGGCGGCGGCATGGGCGGGATGTACTAGACCCGGCCCGGCCGGCGGTCCGCATCGCTGGAACCGCCGGCTTCCCTATAGAAGTAGAAGAAGAACGGCCGGTCCGCGAAAAGCGGGCCGGCCGTTCCTTTGTGCGGTGAGGCTGTCGGTGATCACGTTACCCGAGCCCCATCTCCGCCAGAGATCCGGCGACCAGGACGCGCTTCGCCAGCTCTCCGAGCCGCTTGGTCGAGGAGAGGCCCTTCACCTTCCGGCGCACCTGGGGAGGCAAGGCTCCGAAGCGCTGCTCCAACAGCTGGAGGAGGAGCAGCCGCATGCCTTCCACCTGGCCGGCCTGTCGACCTTCCCTCCGCGCCTCGTTGCGCCACTCGATCAGGGTCTCTTCCAACATGGGCATCTCCTCGAAATCGTCGTCCTCGGGAATTGTAACCCCTGGCAGCAATCTCCGGAGCAGTCGTAGCAGCCACCGGTTGAGCACTCGCCGGAGCTCCGGGTCCTCGTTCTTCCGCGGGAGGAGGGCGGCGAGCTCCGCGGCCAGGGCGGGCAAGTCCTCGGGGGTGGAAGCCTCCAGGCGGAAGAGAGTCGCCACCCGGTTGCCGGAGAGGGCCACCTCCTCCGGCCCCAGGCGGCTCTCGTCGACCAGCAGGTAGGTGAGCTGCGGCAGGTATCGCATGGCGCCCGGCGGTACCGACCGGAAGAGGCTCGAAAGGTCACGAGGAGCGCCCCAGGGGCGCTTCCCGTTGTAGAGCACGAGCGGCAGCACGGCCGGTAGACCCCGGGCTGAGGTCGCCACTCCGCTGCGCACGAGACCGGCGAGGAGCAGGGCGACATACCCCAGGAGCCGGACGGCCATGAAGGGGTCGGGGGTGGACTGGAACTCCAGCAGGAGATAGACGTAGAACCACCCCTCCTCCTCGCCCTGCCAGCGCAGGCGCCAGACCATGTCGCCGTAGCGTTGCTGCAGATCGTCGCTCGTGAAGCTCTCGTTCACCTGTTCGAGAGACCCGAAATCCAGATCCTCGATCCAGCTCTCGCGTACGAACCCCCGTAAGAGCTCCTCGACCATCTTCGGATGAGAGAAGAGAAGCTTGTAGCCGCTGTCGTGCTCCGTCATCGAACCCTCCCGGCGCAAGGCCGTTTACGGGAGGGGACGGAAAGCGCTCCGCCGATCGCTCACAACTTCTTTTTTGGGTGGCCCTGGCGGCCGATCTCGAAGCCAAGGGGATCCGCTACGCGATCGACCGCCGGCGGGCGCGGAGCGAGAGGCTCCTCACCCTTCTCGTACGGCGGCAGGACCGGGAGGCCGCCGCCGCCGTGGACGCGGCGCGGGCGCGGATCGAGGCGCCCCTGTATCTGGAGGAGGAGGAGCCTTCCAATGTAATGCCGTTCCCCAGGGGCCGCCTACGGGGCCGTCCAGGTGCTCGCCGGCACGCTGTCGCTGATCGCGATGTCCCCGAGCTCGAGCTTCCGGTCGCCGCCGCTCACCTGGGTACGATGGGGGGCGAGCATGACCTTGCCGTAGCGCTGCCAGCCGGTCCAATCCCAGGGGGAGGCGGGCTCGTCCGCCTTCATGCTCTCCAGGTGGAAGGCCCAGCGGTCCATGAGGTGGGTCGACTTGTCGAACCAGGCCCAGTACTCGTCGCCGGGGGTCAGGCCCACCTTGCCGAAGGAGAGGTGGAGCTTGTCGTAGGGCTTGCCGGCGAGCGTCTCCTCTCCGGCGTAGGTCAGGTGGACCCCGGGGTCCTTCAGCTTGTAGGGCATGATCAGCCAGTAGCTGTCGTTGACCCAGGCGCCATAGGCGTTCTCCAGCATCGGCTTTACGGCATCGCCGGAGACCGGCTTGCCGTCGAGCCAGGCCTTGCCGTCGTGGGTGTTGAGGTTCTCGATCACGACGTACTTGTGGTGCTCCTTGTCCTCCCCCTCCACCCGGTGCTGGCCGCTCCACTTGTCCCAGGTGTGGGTGCGGCGGCCGGCGAAGGTCCAGTGCAGGTAGTGGGTGTTGTCCCAAGCCTGTTTGCCGCCCATGGCGTCGAGCGCCTGGGCCGCCACCTGATCCGCCTTGGCATCGGTGTCGGCAGCCGTCGACGGAGCAGGCGGGTTCTGGGCGGCGAGCCTTACGGCCGGAGCTGCCAGGGCGAGCAGGAGGGCGGCGGCGGAGAGAGACCTACGGGCGTTCGGGTGCATGTCAGGGGGCTCCTCGCGAAGGGGTGGGACCGCATCGGGCTTCGCGCATACTAATACAAGAGACGACGTAGCGCACGGGGGGACATGGGCGATATTTTGCATAGCGAGGAGAGCTACCATGGCCCAGAGACCTCCAACCCCGGTTCCCCCCTCCCCCGCCGCTCCGGCCCCGCCCCGGCGGCGTTCCCGGATGGGGCTGTTCCTCTTCCTCTTCCTGATCCTCCTGATCGGCGGTTTCGCGCTCTACGTCTGGAGCACGCTCCGCCTTACCTACTCGGACGGCGAGCGGGCCGGGTACGTCCAGAAGTTCTCCCACAAGGGCTGGCTCTGCAAGACCTGGGAGGGGGATCTCGCCATGGCGAACCAGCCCGGAATGATCCAGCAGCAGACCTTCCAGTTCTCGGTGCGCGATCCGGCGGTGGCGGACCAGATCAACCACAGCATGGGCCAGCGGGTGGCCCTCCACTACGAGCAGCACAAGGGGGTCCCCACCTCCTGCTTCGGGGAGACCGAGTACTACGTGACCCGGGTGGATCCGGTCAAGGCGCCGTAGGGCTTTAGCGATAGAGGAAGCGCAGCGCCTTGGGCAACCGGCGGCGCCAGCTCGCCTCGTTGTGCCCGCCCTTGGAGTCGGGACGCCACATGAGCCGGTCCTCCTCGTAGCCCCGGCTCGCCAGGTGGGCGGCCATGGCGGCGACGATCGGCATCAGGCTGCCGCGCCCCTCGCGCGCCCCGCAGTCGAGGTAGATGCGCGACACCTCGGGGAGCGGCTGCTCGTTCACCCATTCCAGGATCTTGTTCCCGGCGAGCCAGAAGGAGGGCGACATGACCAGCGACCCGCCGAACGCTTCCGGATGCCGGAGGTGGGCGTAGAACGCCGCGAGCCCCCCCATGGACGAGCCGCCCACGACCGCCCCGATGGGTCCGGGGATGAGCTTGAGCTCGGCGTTGAGCGCCGGCATGAGGCTGCCGGTCACCCAGTCGAGGAAAGGA
Organism: Acidobacteriota bacterium; assembly: GCA_034666805.1. Lineage (GTDB taxonomy): Bacteria > Acidobacteriota > Thermoanaerobaculia > Multivoradales > UBA5704 > DASQPA01. The sequence continues at coordinate 8,371 of JAXDLD010000010.1, read as the reverse complement.
TCGATCTTCGGCGCCTCGCCCTCGAAGGGGAAGGGGGAGAGCTCGAGGACCCGCTGCTCGTCGCCGTGATCGATCCCCACCACGACCGGCACCGGCCGGTTCGGCCCGGTGAGCTTCTCGACCGCCTCGTGGAGGTGCCAGCCGCCGGAGAAGGAGGGCGCGTCGTCGAACACGTTCTGGCCGTCGAACATGTAGAGGGCGAGGTGCTGGCCCTCGGGGTGATAGGTGCGCGGCAGGTAGACCCGCACGCAGCGCGGCGCCAACCCGGGCGCCGAGAACGGCCCGAGGACGTTGACCTTGCCGGCCTGCAGGCGCCCGAGCGACCCCGGGATGCCGATCTCGACCGGCACCGGCTCGCCCGGTTGCACCTCCGGCGGCCAGTTTCGGAGCAGCAGCTCCTCGATCCGGTGGCCGTGGAAGAGGTCGCGGAGCGCCAGGTGGCGGGCCAGGACGAAGACCGAGTAGCGGCGGTACTCCGGGTGCTCGGCCGTGCGCTCCCACTGCTCCGGGGAGAGCTGGCGCAGGCGCTCGACGAGGAAGGTGCGGTCGCGGAGGTAGCGCTCGATCGACGGCTCGAGCTCGAGGGCGAGGAGGGCGCCCTCCTCCTCCTCCTCGGGCGGCTCGTAGGGGGCGAAGGCCGGGCGCTCCTCGGCGAGCATCTGCTCGATCCGGGCGAGGAAGACCGGCTGCGACTCGGCGAGGTAGCAGGCGTGCTCGTGCACGGACCACTTGCCCGGCGACGGCCGGCGGTTGAGGATCTCGGGGGGCACCTCGCGGACGAGCGGCAGGAGGAGCGCGGGGGCATTGGCGAGCGCCGTCAGCACGGCTTCGGGATCGTTCACGGAAGTTGTCCTCGGAAAAACGGGTATAGGCGCGATCTCGCGCCCGGTCCGGCCTGGATCTAGCGAAAAGTGTACCAGCTCGAACGGAACGGGATGCGCCCGGACCGTTTTCCGACACTCCCGGAGAGTCTTCTGAAGCTCCCGGACGGATGTCGGAGGTTCCCGGACGGGTTTCTGAGACGTCCAGACGACTTTCCGAAGCCTCCGACGGCTTTCCGAAGCTCCCGGACAGGTTCCGGAAGCTCCCGGACAGGTTCCGGAAGACTTTTGACGCGTGCCGGAAGACTTTCGACGCCTGTCGGAAGACTTTGGAGAGGTCGCAGAAGGCTCCAGACTCCTTCCGGAAGCTTCCGGAGCTCCTCCGGGAGGTTCCCGAAGCCCTCCGGGAGCTTCCGGAACCGGTCCGGGAGCCTCGGAAGCCCGTCCAAAGTCTTCCGGCATCCCTCTGGAAGCTTCCGGAGCCTGTCTAAAGTCTTCCAAAACGCGTGCGGGAGCTTCTGGAACCCGTCTAAAATCTTCCGGCAGGCGTCCGGGAGCTTCCCCAAGCGGTCCGGAACCTTCCGGAGCCTGTCCGGGAGTCGCGCAGACCTGTCCGGGAGCTCCAGAAATCCGTCCCCGAGCGTCTGCGCTTACTTTCCACGACGGTTCCGCTTATGCGACACTCTCTCCCATGTGGCCGCCCACCCCCACTGAACCACGAACCGAAAGGCGAACTTAATCATGCCCACAGGAACTGTCCGACTTCACCGCGTGCTCCGTGCTGCCCCTGAGCGTATCTATCGGGCGTTCTTGGACGCGGACGCCATGGCCAAGTGGCTTCCCCCCTATGGCTTCACCTGCAAGGTTCACCACATGGATGCCAGGGTCGGCGGCACCTACAAGATGTCGTTCACGAACTTCACGACCGGCAACGGTCATTCGTTCGGCGGCGAGTATCGCGAGCTGGTGCCAGCCGAAAAGATTCGCTATACGGACCGTTTCGATGATCCGAACCTGCCAGGAGAAATGGAAACCACGGTGACCTTGAGGCCGGTATCGTGCGGAACGGAGTTGAACGTCGTGCAAGAAGGGCTCCCCGCGGCCATTCCCGTCGAGATGTGCTATCTCGGCTGGCAGGAGTCGCTCGCGCAGCTGGCGACGCTCGTCGAGCCTGAGATTCCGGGGTGACGGCGTGACGCCTAACCGTTCCATCGAGCGGACATCGACATCTGGCTTCCGCCGTCGACCAGGAAGATCAGGTTTTTCGCGATCTGGCCCACGATCGTGCCGAGGGCGGTCTGGATCTCTTGGGCGATGGGTGCACGGGCGAACTCTAGCAGTTCAGTTCGCCCCGGTGACCCGCAGCAGGGGGTTGAACCACTCGGCGAAGAGCCTACCGACCTGGGGGAACTGGGAGATCAGCACGCCGAGGACGGGGATCAGCCCGTAGGTTGAGACATTGAGGAGAAAGTGGCGGTCAAACGTGACCTGGCCGGGTTCTGTGCCGCCGATCGTGCTCAGTGTGGGATTGCGATCCATTTCGACGAAGACCCAGAGGGTCACCGCTACGGCCACCAGGAGTGCTCCCCAAAGGCCGAAAGAGAGGAGTTGCTGCGGCTCGAAGGCATAGGTCCGCACAGCGGCGAGGATCAAGAGTCCGGAAACCATGCTGGCCAGGAGGGCATCGCGCATGTGGCTGAGCACGGGTCGCAGGTAGGCGACCATGCGGACGGCGAAGAAGTCATCGATCTCCGGCGTGGCCCTTGCCTTGGCGAGATCCTGGCAGGTCTCGGAGAAGATCCGTTGCAGCTTGCGTCGGGCGCGTCTCTCCTTTTTCCATGAATCCTGTTGTTCCGCGTCGAAGACCTTGTCGAGGAGGCTACGGACCTCCTCTTTACGTTGGCGCCAATCGACCTGCTCGAACTTCGCCGCCGAGAGGATGATCGTCTGGAAGGTCGGCATTTGCCACCCGAAAGAGCGCATCGGTTTCCAATCGACTTCCTTCGAGACACGTTGAAAGGCTTGCATCAGGCGGGTGTGGCCAAGCCGCTCGAGGAGCCGGCGAAGTGTCAGCCAGAGCCGGATGAACTGGTAGAAGGAGACCGCCGCCAGACACAGGCCGAAGAGGATCAAGACAATGAAGATCCGACCATAGTCTCGCGTCTCCGCGATAGGCTGGATATTTCTCAGGAGAAAAAACGCTGGCACCACTACGGCGAGCACGAAGAACTTCCAGAAGCGGCTCCGTGGCTTGGGCAGCGTCCGTGCCATCAAGGTCTCGAGCGGCTTGGCCATATCGGCACAGTGGCGCAATGGCGACTCGCAGGGCTCAGCGAGGGGCCAGGCGATCGCCTGGCGGGCGATCAACCGCCGGCGCTGGAGCTCTAAGAGGATCCAGGTGTAGAAGGCACTGGTGCACAGCGCAAGCGCGACCAGGGGCGACAGGCCGCTCGAGAACTTGCGCGCCCGCAGGTAGAAAAAGCTCAATGCGGCTTCTGGCATCCCCGACTCTGGAATCCACAATTTCTGCAGGACCGAGGAGAGGAGAGGCGTTCCGAAAGCGCCGACCAGCAAGGCGATCAGCCCCCAATGACGGGGCAGCGCGGGGAACTTCCAGCGAGCGGTGCCCCAGAGCAGGATGGCATAGAGCGCGCCTACGCCGGCGACTGCCCATAACCGGAATGAAGGCGAGAGGGGTAGGGTGTCGAGGATGACCAGCGTAGCCCCCAAGAGCCAGAGACTTGCCCATCCAAGAATCAGGAGAGAGCGTTCCGTCCGATCGCGGCGTCGGAGAGGCGGCGCGACATCGCCGAGAACAATGGCGAGGAGCACGAGGACGAGCACGAAGGCAAGCGGCGGCAGGTCGCGCCAGTCCTCTGCTTGAGAGAAATTGTTGTCGCGGCTCGGGTTGGAAAAATGGGCAAGTCCCACGACCGGGGAGCAGATCCCGTCTCGGTTATTGACTTTGAGGCTTGCAAGTGGCCACAGGGAGCCGTTGCCGACCGCCGAGATCCATACTCGCGGATCTACCCCCGTCTGTACGTCCACCATCCTGGGATCGAGCGAGGACTGAACGGCGTGGAAGATCCCCTCCTCGAACTCGCTCCCGAACTGGCGACGATAGCGTTGGTCCGGCCCACCCAATAGCTGGCGCCAACGCGGGCCTTCGGTGAAGAGAGGAAAGCTACTCAAGACGAGCATGCCGTCTAGGTCGACGCCGTACTTGGGATGGCCATAGAGGAGGTCGTTGCTGAGGCTGAACAGGATGACGTCGGGGAACAACTCACGGCTCATCTTAGCAAGGAAGATACGATCGCGCACATCGGTTGCCTGGATGCCGACTCGGCGAATGCTTTCGCGGTAGACCGTCGCCAGGAGGTTCGAGATGGCGAGTTGCTTACTTCGCGGAGTGAGAGAACTGAACTCCGGGACAATATCCAGTGGACGGCTGGGCTCGGCGAGGCTCAGGTCGAGGGCCGTCTTCGGCACCGACACAATGGGTCTGCCGGGGTCCGAGGCCTGGCCTTTGCCGCTGGCTTCCGCCTCGGTCCTGAAGCCCGAGAGGCCGCTCGGGAACAGGACCTGGATAGAAGACGTATCACTCAGGCGATAGCCCGTGTCGGACTCGGTCAGCATCGCGACTGCCCGGTTGTCCCAACCTAGCTTATCTAGATAGCCTCGGGATTCTTCGAGCAGGATGTTGTCCGGTACGACCGTTCGGCAGAAAGTAGCGCCGGTTTCTTTCTGAGAGAAATACTTCGGCAGGCCCTCGGCGGTCGCAGTGCCGCTAACGATCTTGAAAGCTATCTGTGTTCTTCCTGTCCTCCTAGTCCTTTTCTGCTGCCAATCGTGCAGAGCGAGGCGAAGCGACTCGGCCGACCCAGAAAAGGACGGGCCTACAATTCTCACGGGCTTCACCGGCTGATCGGCCGGCAGAGCGTCAACGAAACTGTCGATTAAGTCCAGAGTGTTGGCGAGAGCCGCCTTGTGGATGCCGCGCTTCGGAGTCTCCCCAATGAGGAAGACGCCGGCCAGCCGCCGGTCGTCTGCTTCGATCCTTCGGAAGAGCAGCAGGCCCGGAGTCGTCTGGTAGGTCCGGTCACGGATGGCAGACTCGTCGGTCCAGGGTAACCAGAAGCGATCGAGCAAGTAGTGGGAGTCGGCGAAGGCGGTCTGGATGCCCGCGAGGGCCTGGTCGGAGTTCACGTCAAGGTCCGAGGCGATGGGGTCCGGGACGAGCGCGATCAGGAACTCCAACTTATAGTCGGCGCCGTGCGCACCTTCGACGATCGTGCCGATGGATGAGGTGCCCGTCGTGCCATTGCTGTCCCGTTGCCCGCTGAACGTCAAGTGCTCTTGACGGTCTCCAGTCGAGCCTACCGTCTGGAGATCCAGGGTCAGGATCTCCTTGGTAGGCGCTGGATTGTCCGAGCGGAAGAACTCTCCGTAGAGCCGGAGCGGCTTCTGCCATTGGGGATTCCCGTCGGTCACGGGCGCCGTCGGCTCGGCGGCTTCGGCAGCGGCCGGGGGTCCTCCGGTCTCCGGCCGGACAACGGAGGCCTCCGCAGCCGGCGGACTTGTAGACGTGGGACTCGACCCACGCAGAAACGCCGTCAAGGCCAGGAGGGCGATGAGGGTCGGTGCCCCTTTCTCCCGCATTCCGAGCTCCTCGCCAGGCGCTAGATAGAGAACAACCTGGCTCCGGCAAAAGCCGACTAGAAAGAGAGACGGACGCGGAAGTAAAATTCAGGCCTTGAATGCCAACTCACGCACCACCGCGATCAACTCCGCCGGCGCCACCGGCTTCGCCAGGTGCGCCGCAAAGCCGGCGGCGAGCGCCCGCTCGCGGTCCTCCGGCCGCGCGTAGGCGGTCAGGGCGACCGCCGGAACCTCCGCGCCCTGGGAGAGGGCGCGCACCTGGTGGAGGAGGGCGTAACCGTCCTCTTCGGGCATGCCGATATCGGCGAGGAGGAGGTCGGGCCGCGCGGCGGCGAAGGCGGCCAGGGCCTCGCGGACGGAATGTGCGCAGGCGGCTTCGGCCCCGGCTTGGGCAAGGAGTTGGGTCAGGGCCTCGCAGGTGTCGCGGTCGTCGTCCACGAGGAGCACCTTGATCCCGGCGAGCGGCTCCGGCGGGGCGGCTCCGGGGGTGCCGGCAGCCGGCGTTGCGGCTTCCGGCGAGTCCGCCGAGATCCGCGTGGGCAGGAGCACCGTGAAGCGGGAGCCCTGGCCTTTCCCGGGGCTCTCGGCGGTCACCCTGCCGCCGTGCAGCTCGACCAGGTGCCTCACGATGGCGAGGCCCAGGCCGAGGCCGCCGTGCACCCGGGTCGTCGAGCCGTCGGCCTGGCGGAAACGCTCGAAGACATGGGGGAGGAACTCGGGGGCGATGCCCAGCCCCGTGTCGGCGACGACGATACAGACCTCCCCCTTGCCCTCTTCGAGAGAGATCTCCACCCGCCCGCCGCGTGGGGTGAACTTGACCGCGTTCGACAGCAGGTTCCAGATCACTTGGCGCAGCCGGTCGGGGTCGCCCAGGACGGTGCTCTCTTTCGTCCCTCCAGGCCCGAGCCGGGTCTCCAAGGCCACACCCTTGGCCTCCGCCGCCGGGCGCAGCGACTCGATCGCCTGGCCGGCGAGGAGGCTCAAGTCGACCGGCTCCATCTTGAGCGCCAGGCTGCCACGGATGATGCGTGAGACGTCCAGGATGTCGTCGATGATCTGCACCTGGCCGGCAATGTTGCGGTCGATCGTCGCCAGGGCGCGCTCCAGGGTCGCCGGGTCGGGGGCGCGGGCGCGCAGCAGGTGAACCCAACTCACGATGGCGTTCAAGGGCGTCCGCAGCTCGTGCGAGACGGTGGCCAGGAACTCGTCCTTGATCCGGTTCGCCTCCTCGGCCTCGGCCCGCGCCTGCCGCTCGCGTTCCAGGAGGGCCTCCCGCTCGGCCTCGGCCCGCTTGCGCTCGGTGATGTCGGTGAACATCCCGAACGCGCCGCCGTCCGCAAGAGAACGGGAAGAGGCGTCGACCCAGAGCGTCGAGCCGTCCTTACGGAGGAACCGGTACTCGCGGGGGCTGTAGCTCACGGGGCCGCGGCCGGCCCAGCGCTCCCGCGAGCGCTCCAGGTCGTCGGGATGGACGAGCTCGAAGGAGGTCTTCCCCAGCATCTCCTCCGGGGTATAGCCGAGCAGGGCGGCCATCCGCGGGTTGACGTAGGTGGTGCGAGCCTCTTTGTCCACCACCCAGATCCCCTCGGTCGCCATCTCGACCAGGTTCCGGTAGAGCTCCTCGCTCTGGCGCAGCCGCCTCTCGGTCCGCCGTCGCTCGTCCTTCTCCATGGGCTCCAGGGGCGCGGGCAGGGCGGCCAGGCGGTCGAGGAGCTCGCGGACCTCCCCGGGATCCCGGAGAGAGAACTCCGCGGCGGTCTCCCGCGGCGCCTCGCCAGCCTCCGCGACGACGATTCCAATCCCGCCAATTCCGCCAATATTGGCGAGCGCCCGGAAGGCGTCCTCGTCGGTCCAGTCGTCCCCGACGTAGATCGGCACCACCCCGGGTCCCTCTTCCGAGCGATCGAGGCCCAGCCGTTCGAGAATCCAGAGGAGGGCTTTTCCCTTGTCCCAGTCGAGGTTCGGGCGGAGCTCGAAGAGCTTTTTCCCCAAGCCTTTCCGGAGCGCCGGGTGGGCGGCGAGAGCGGCGTCGACCGCGCGCTCGATCTCCGGCACCCGCTCCTCGGGGGACAGACGGTAGTGGACGGAGAGGGCGAAGCGCTTGGGCTCGATCCGCACCCCGGGGATCTCCCCGATCGCCGATTCGAGCCGTGCCGCGGCCGCCGCGATCTCCTGGGGGATCTCCGGGCCCACCTCGTGGCGGAAGCCGGGGCCGGCCCCATTTCCGGCCCCTCCTGCGGCAATGTCGAAGCCGTGGCTCCCGGCATAAATGAGATCGGGCAGGCCGACCTTGGCCGCCACGTCCTCCCGGCCGCGCCCGGAGAGGATGGCGACGGGGAAGCGGGCGGCCACCCGGGCGAGCGCCTCCCGGGTCGCTGCGGGGAGGGTCGCGAGCTCCGGGGTCGGGGCGATGGGCGACAGGGTTCCGTCGTAGTCGAGAAAGAGGGCGAGGCGAGATCCTGCCGTGCGGCGGACGATCTCGTCCCAGCTGGCGAGGGCGGAGGGCGGTGTCATGCGGTCAAGGAGGCTGGCGTTCACACGTCGATCCAGCTGTCCTCCATGTCCATGGGCGGGAAGTACTCCTTGGGGGTGCGGAAGTCTTCCGGCACGGTCCCCAGGGCGGCGCGGAGATAATAGTCCACCCACCAGAAGATGTCCTGCTTCCGGAGCACGTCCTGCATCAGCTCCATCCGCCGGCGGCGCTCGCCCTCGTCCATCTGGATCGCCTGGCGCAGGATGTCGGCCGTGCCCTCGACATCGTGCGGGTTGACGAGCAGGGCGCCGCGCTGGAGCTGGGCCGCGGCGCCCGCGAACTCGGAGAGGACGAGGACGCCGGAGCCTTCCAGCTGGCAGGCGCAGAATTCCTTGGCGACCAGGTTCATGCCGTCCTT
>JAXDLD010000009.1:0-2898 GCA_034666805.1 Acidobacteriota bacterium | reverse complement strand
CTCCAGGTGGGCGACGGCGGTGCCTACGAGGCCCGCTGCCGGCGCTGCTTCGAGCCGTTCGCGCCTTAACCGACCAGCTTCGCGATCGACCGGTCGAGCGCCGCGTCCAAGAGCTCGCGGCGTTCCGCCAGGTCGTGGCCGGTCTCGGGCAGGACCTCCCAGTAGACGAGCCCGCGCCAGGCGCGGGCCGCGGGGGTCAGCTCGGCGGCCGGGGCGAGGGGGTCGTCGTCGCCGCTCACCACCGCCAGGGGGAGCGAGGAGGTGACGAGGAAAGAGAAGTCGTAGTGAGAGACCGGCGGCGCGAGCCCAAGGAGAAGGTCGGCGCTGCCGTCGGCGCCGGTCGCCAGGGCCACGAAGCAGCCGAAGGAGTAGCCGGCGGCAAGGAGCGGCAGGCCGGGGTGGCGCCGTCGCATCTCGGCCAGGGCGGCCAGCATGTCGAGCCTCTCCCCCCGCCCCTGGTCGTAGGCCCCCTGGCTCGTCCCCACGCCGCGGAAGTTGAAGCGCAGGACCGCCGCCCCGTGGCTTTCCAGTCGCCGGGCCGCGGCGTAGACCACCTTGTTGTGCAGGGTGCCGCCGTAGAGGGGGTGGGGGTGCGCCACCACCGCCGCCAGCCGGGGCGGGCCGGCCGGCAGCTTGAGGATCGCTTCGAGCGTCCCGGCCGGACCGGTGAGGGAGAGGGGGGTGAGAGCTGCCATCCCCCCGCAGTCTACTCGACGGGGAGGATCGGGGTCGGCCGGTTGTCGACGTCGACGTTGACGTAGATCACCTCGGCCTCGGTGACCTTGACCCGCCCGGTGCCGCGGGTCCGGCGCTCCGCCTCGACCACCACCTTGACTGTCACCGAGGTCTTCCCCACCCGCAGGGTCTCGGTATAGAAGCTCACCAGGTCGCCGACGAAGACCGGGGCGTGGAACTCGACTTCGCGGAGAGCGACGGTGACGAGCCTGCCGCAGTCGTGGCGGTGCGCCTCGACCGCCCCGGCCTGGTCGATGTAGGAGAGGATGATGCCCCCGAAGATCGTGCCCAGGGCGTTGGTGTCCTTGGGCATCATGATCACCCGGATGGCGGGCTGGGTCGGCCCGACCCCGTTCTCTCTGGCGTCGCTCATTTTTTTCTCTCCTTGGGAGCCGCGAAGGCGATCATGGTATCCTAAGCACCCGTCGGGTCGTGCGGTCGGCAGATCCCAAGAATGGACCCCAGCTCCCCCCCAACGAGCCCCCAGGCTCACGTGAACGATGTCGTTCTGCTGCGGCAGATCGCCGATCGCAGGTCCGAGGCGCTCTCGGAGCTCTACGATCGCTACGCCCCCATCCTCCTCGGGCTGGCGCGGCGGATCATGAGCAACGCCGCCGACGCCGAGGAGGTCCTGCAGGAGGTCTTCGTCCACGTCTGGAACCGGGGTGCGCTCTACGATCCGGGCCGCTCGTCCGTCTCCACCTGGCTGGTGCTCATCACGCGGAGCCGCGCCATCGACCGCCTGCGCAGCCGCAAGGTCGTCGAGCGCACCCACGAAGCGGCTCAGATGGAGAATTCGGGCGCCTATACATCCCCCGAGGGGGATCAGAACGTATTCATGCAGGAGAGGCGGGAGCGGGTGAAGGAAGAACTCGCGAAGCTCCCCCCCGAGCAACGTCAAGTTCTGGACCTCGCCTTCTACGGCGGCCTCAGCCAGACCGAGATCGCCAGCCGGACGGAAATCCCGCTGGGCACAGTCAAGACGCGAACCCTGCTGGCCATGAAAAAGCTACGAAACGCCCTGCGGACCGAAATTCGGGAACTCTTGTGAACGACGAACCGAATCACCCCGACGACCTTGCCATCCTGGCGCTCTTGACGGCGCTCGAGCGCGAGCCAGGAGAGGGCGAAGCGTCCCTGCTGCAGCCGGCTGCGGACAGCGAGTCGGAGACCCTGAACCGGCTCTACATGGAGGTGTTCGGTCTCTTCCCCTACGAGCTGGCGCCGGTGGCGCCCCCGGCGGCGGTCAAAGAGCGCCTGATGGCGGTCATCGCCGGCGACGAGACGCAGGACGTCGAGCCCCTGATCGCGGCGGTCTCCGCCCGCGCCGGTGCCGCCGATGCCGCCGGTGCCGCCGACACCACCGCGACCCCCGCGACGGGGAACCGTGCGCCCATGCCGGCAGTGCCGTCGGCGCCTCCGGTCGTGCCCGTCTCCCAGATCTACCCGTCGGTGCCCCGGTCGGCGTCGGTCCGGCGGCCCTCCCGCTGGCCGCTCGCCCTCGCCGCGGCGTTGATCCTGGCCCTCCTCGGCCTCTCGGGCTACTTCTACCGCGGGCTGCAGCAGCAGGGCGAGACCATCGGCCAGCTCACCCGCGAGCGCGACCAGCTCATCGCCCAGGAGCGCGAGCACGCCCAGGCCAGGAGCGCGAGCGAGGCCGAGCTCGCCCGGATGCAGGGAGAGATGGCCGACCTCCAGACACGGCTCGCCTTCATGACGACGCCGGGGGTGGAGATCAGCCCGCTCCGGCCCACCGGCCGGGTGCCGATGCCGGCCGGCGCCTTCGGGATGCTCTTCGTGGCCGCGGACCACCAGCACTGGCATCTCGCGGTGCGGGGCTTGAACCCCTCCGGCTCCGGCCGCCAGTACCAGCTCTGGTTCATCGCCCCTCAGGGCGCGGTGAGCGGCGGCACCTTCACGGCCGCCCCGGGCGCGCCCATCCACCTGAGCTCCGAGCACATGCCCGCCGGCACCCGGGCGGTCGTCGTCACCCTGGAGCCCGATGCCGGCGCCCCCGCCCCCAGCGGGCCCGAAGTGCTGCGCGCCGCGGCGCCGGTCAAGGTCCTCTAGAAGCCCCTCGCCCCCCCTACCCCCCCTCTCCCGGACCGCCCTCCCTTCCCCCGGGAGAGGGGGGAGAAAAGAAAGATCGTGTGCATAGGTGCG
>JAXDLD010000008.1:0-17611 GCA_034666805.1 Acidobacteriota bacterium | reverse complement strand
GCAACGTGCAGTTCTAGGCCCCGAATCCGCTCGCCACCCGCGCGCGCCCCTACGGGTTGGGGGCGCGCCGCTCCCCACCCCCGATTTAGCTGGGCTTGAATATCCTCTCAAGCCGCGCTACCATCCGCCCAGCAGTTTCTGTCATCAGTTCGTCAGCGTCTCTCGTAGCGATGAAGACTCGAGTCCTCACTGCGTTTGGCCTCCTCCTGTGCCCGCTCTTAGCGACGGCACAGGTCCGGGTCACTATCGGCCAGAGCGGCCGGAAGGTGATCTGCAACGAGTCGATCGACCAGCACGAGCGGCGGGTCTCCAGCCGGCTCGTCCCCATCCCCGACTCCCGGATCGAGCCGCTCATCGCCCGCCACGCCGATCGCCAGCAGATCGATCCCCGGCTGGTGCGGGCGGTGGTCCAGGTGGAGTCGGGCTACAACGCCCGCGCCCGCTCGCCCAAGGGGGCCATGGGTCTGATGCAGCTCATGCCGGACACGGCGGTCGAGCTGGCGGTCTCCGATCCTTACGACCCGGACCAGAACCTGCGCGGCGGCACCACCTACCTGCGGCGGATGATCGACCGCTTCAAGGGCCAGATCGAGCTCGCCGTGGCGGCCTACGACGCCGGGCCCGAGGCCGTGGCCCGGCACAACGGCATCCCCCCCTACGCTGAGACCCGCGACTATGTGAAGCGGGTGCTCGCCCTCTACAATGCTGCCGGCGGCTCCGGCGGTGGACCGCTGCCGCGGCTGGGGATCATCGGACCCGGCGGGGTCAAGACCTACCTCACCCGGGCGGGCAACCGCCTCCTCCTGACCACCGCCTTCGACACCCCGCGCTAGACGCGATCGACCCGGTCCTCGGGACTGGGCGTCCGCCTGGCATACAATGCCCCGGGCGAGATCCGTCCGCCCGTTCCCGCGATGCTCAACGTCCCCAACCTGCTCTCGATCTGCCGGATCCTCCTGGTCCCGCCCCTGGTGGTGGTCCTGCTCACCAAGTTTCCGGGCAAGGAGTTCGTGGGGCTGGGGCTCTTCCTGCTCGCCGCCCTGATGGATTTCCTGGATGGCTTCCTCGCCCGCCGGCGCAACCAGGTGACCCGGCTGGGGACCCTCCTCGACCCGGCGGCCGACAAGATCCTCATCTCCGCCGCCTTCATCTCGCTGGTCGAGCTCGACCACGTGCTGGTGCCGGCCTGGATGGTGGTGGTGATCATCGCCCGCGAGTTCGCGGTCTCGTCGCTCCGCAGCTTCGCCGCGGCGGAGAGCCTGGTGATCCCCTCGGGGATGTCGGGGAAGATCAAGACATTCCTTCAGATCGTCTCGATCGCCTTCCTCATCATCTACCAGCAGCTCGGCCAGTTCCGCCACCTGGCGCCCATCTCGCTCTGGGTGGCGCTGCTCATCACGGTCTACTCCGGGATCGAGTACTTCGTGCGCTTCGGCCGCCTCATCCTGCACGGCGAGACGCCGGAGTCCATGCAGCGTCCGTCGTCGCGACGATAAAGCGGAGACGATGAGGCGGCGGCGGGCGCGCGGGCAGGAGGCGGGGTGCCCGCGGCCGGCCGCCGCGTGACGCGGAGGCCCTACCCCTCTTCCTGGGCTTCCTTGTCGCCGAGATGGCCGAAGGCGTTCTTGAGCTTCTGATACCTGGCGAGCTGATCGGGGGTCAGGATGGCCGAGAAGTCCTTGTCGAACTTGGTGAAGGCGGCGACGAGGGCGAGCTCGTTCTGGTGCCGGGTGATGACGAGCTTGCCGATCGCGCAGTTGTCGGGAGCGAGCGAGGTCAAGGCGGTCTGGATCTGCTTGTCGAGGGCGTCGTTGGCCGTCCGCTCTGCCTTGACCGTCGTCTGCAGGGTCTGGATCAGCCCCTTGAGAGTGTCGGTCTGGGCCTTCGTCAGCTTGAGCACCTGCACCAGGATGCCGGGCTTGTTGACCAGTGCGGCGATGACGCCGGTCGCGCCGGTGGTGGGGGCCTCCAGGGCCAGCGCGGGGAGGGCGAGGAGAGCGATGAGGGCGGCGGCGAGCAGGGTCGTTCTCTTCCTGTTCATGTCGACTCCTTTCGAGAGATCTCGTCGGGGAATTATAGGCCCTCTTGCATAAACCGCACAGCCCCCGCCGGAGAGAACTCAAGGCTAGATCTGGCCCGCCACGTCCCGGATCGCCTCGGCTAAAGCTTCCGGCACCTCCTCTTGGAGGAAGTGCCCCGCCGTCTCGATCCGGGTGACCCGCGCCCGGGGAAGAGCGCGCTCGTGGCGGGGGAGGGCCCGGGCGAGGATCGGATCGCGCATCCCCCAGACCAGAGCGCTGGGCCCGGCGAAGGACCGCGCCCACTCCTCCCCCCGCCGGATCGTCGGCATACTGGGGTGCCCCGGGCCGTCCGGCACCATCCGGGCGAGGGCGAGCGGCGCCACCCGCTCCGCCCAGGTGCGGAGGGGGAAGCGGTAGGCGCGGGCGACCTCGCCCCGGATCGAGCCGCGGTCGCCCTGCACCCGGTGCAGGAGGTTCGTGGGGAACCCCAGGCCCCGGAAGGCGAGATCGGAGAGGACCGGCAGCCGGGCGAAGCGGTGGAACGCCGCGCCCCGGAGGTGCTCCGGGAGGATGACCGCCGTGTTACCGAGGACGAGCCCGGCGATCCGCTCCGGGCACCGTGCCCCCACCTGCGCCGCGATGGGACCTCCCCAGTCCTGCCCCACGAGCACCACCCCGCGAAGATCGAGAGCCGTCACCAGCTCCGCGATCGCTGCTCCATGCCGGTCGAGCGAGTGGTCTGCGAGGCGGGGCAGCTTAGAGGAGAAGCCCAGGCCCAGGAGGTCGGGGGCCACGCAATGGAATTCCGGCAGGAGGGCGAGGACCTTCCGCCAGAGGAAGCTCCAGGTGGGGTTGCCATGGAGGAGGAGGACCGGGCGGGCGGCCGGGTGCCCCGGGTCGAGGAAGTGGAGGAGGCGTCCGGCGTCCGGGCCGGCCGCCAGGCGGTAGGCGCGCCGGGGGAAGGGGAGGAGGTCCTCCAGGAAGGCGGGGAGGGGCGGGGGCGGGGGGAAGGGCATTGGGGTTTCGAGTATAGTCGTGTAGGGACTGCCGAGGTTTGCGACCTCACGCCGATGAGGGGAGCCCCCCCAGCTTGTCATCCTGCCGGGAGCCTAGGCGACCCAAAGGATCTGGGAGGGGAAACTCTGCCGACCCTACCCTCCCCCGCCGAGATCCTTCAGGCTGGCAGGACTCGCCATCAGGCTGGGAGGGTTAGGAGGCTGGCGATAGGGTGGTCCCAGAACTTGGCTCGTTTGTTGAGAAGTATCCTAGATCAGGTCTCTAGAGGGAGCTTTAGCGATATGCGGCTCGTTGGAAGTCAACAACTACAAGTCGCTCCGGAGCGTCGCGATCGAGCCCAGCCTGCTCTGCTTGTTCGTCTGTGCTTCGGCCGCCTTTGTAGGGGCACTGGTATTTTGATGCAAAGCTGGCTAGAAGCGCAGCACTCAATCTGTAAATACCGGCGTTAATGCCAAAGGTCTAGTAAACATGGATAGCGAACATCCAAGCCTGCGTCAAAAGATCGAGAACAATCTAGTGGTATGGTTTCTAGGGACGCTTCTGGTCGGCTTCATGGCTGGAATGACAACCTATAAAGCAATACTGGACATTGCCCAGCTCGCCGTGGTGCAAAAATCAAAATTAGACCAACTACAAGCGAACACCCGAGATATGGCTCCGGAGGCGCATCTCACGCTACCGGCATCGCCCGCTCAGCCGAAGGAGAGCTCGACGCAAGCACCGGAAACTCATCTCACGCTACCGTCATCGCCCGCTCAGCCGAAGGAGAGCTCGACGCAAGCACCGGAAACTCATCTCACTCTGCCGGCGTCGTCCGCCCAATCGAAGGAGAGTTCGACACAAGCGCCGGAGGCGCAGCTACCGGCTTTTCGTATCTCGCCTCAGTTCCCTCCATTCCCCGAGAACTTCGAAGTGATAAGGCCTGGTATGAAGTTGTCCGAGGCAAGAACAATATCGCCGAAAGGTCAATTCACATTGACTGGTGTTTATCATGTGGACATCGACCAGGGTCAGTTTAGGTCTGTTAGTTATTTTTTTAATTCATCCGAAGCCGATGATCCTTCGATATATAGTGTATTGTTCCATTTTCGTGATGATGCATCAAGGCAGCAAGTCTTCGTCGCCGTGCTCAAGCAGTTCGGCAGCTTTCCTCATAAAAATCAGGTTCTCGGCACAGTCTTAGTGTGGCCAGATTTGCGAGGCTTTCAATTGACCATTGATAGCAGTGCATATAGAATCTCATTGGCATCGAAGAATTAGCCCTATCGTTGCAAAAGACCGCCTGCCAGCCTCGGCTGGAGCGTTTTTGCAACCGCCTCTGACTGACGAGACCCCGCTGGGGGCAGGACTTCACCCAGGGTGCAGTCCAGAGGCAGGCGCTTCGAAAGCTCCAAACACCCTAGGGCCATGGCTTTGTTGTATTCATACGGTTTTTCTCAATGCAACTGGCAGGTTAGGAACGCACCTGCGGGGGGGTGCGACCTGCGGGGGGTGCGACAATCTATCGCATCTAATGCGGCGACTCGGTTCGCCACGCACCCAGCAGCCGAGATGAAGATCGTCACCACAAGAGCCGAAGCGGGCGACTTCGACCGGCTCATCGCGCTCATGGCAATCTTATACGCCGAGGAGGGATACCCCTTCGCCGAAGACACCACTCGCCTAGCTGTACTGGTTCGACTCCTCGGCGACGGCTCGCTCGGCGCCGTATGGGCTTTCCGCGAGGGCGATGAGATCGTCGGCTACCTCGTCGGCACTGGGGTTAAACCTGGAGTCCCCTGGGCGAGATGCGTTTGTGGACGAGCTGTTCGTGCTGCCGGAGCGCCGCGGCGAGGGTTTGGGGTGCGGAAGCGCTTCGCAGTGGCCGAGGACTTTGCCGGAGCGTCGGCGTCGCCGCCCTCCATCTTGAGGGCGAACGGGAGAACCCGCGGGCCAAGGCGCTTTACAGCCAGAAGGATGGAAGGAGCACTTGCGCCATCTCATGACAGAATGGCTGGCCTGTTGCCATGAACGACCTGCGCGCCATCGTCCTTGGAGCCACCGGAGCCGTCGGCTCATCGCTCGTGCGCGAGCTGCTCGCCTCCCCGCGCTGGGCCGAGGTCACGGCGCTCACCCGCCGCCCGGTCGAGATGTTCGAGGGGGTCGCGGGCCGCGAGAAGCTGAAGATCCGGGTCGTCGACCTGGATCAGCTCGAACGGGAGACGGTGGCGGCGGGGCGGGGATGGGAGGCGGCCTTCTGCACGATGGGGGTCGGCCAGCCGCGGAAGATGGCGCGGGACGAGGTGTGGAAGGTCGACGTCGAGTATGCCGCCGCCTTCGCGCGCGGCGCCCGCGACGGGGGAGCGCGGCACGTCTCGCTCCTCTCCTCGGTCGGCGCGGATGCCGTGTCCCGCAACTTCTACCTCCGCCTGAAAGGTTCGGCCGAGGCGGGCGTCCTCGCCGCTGGCATTCCACGGACGAGCCTCTTCCGCCCGAGCCTGCTCGTCACCCCGGAGATCCGCTATGGCCTCCAGGACCGGATCACCCAATTCGTCATCCCGCTCGTCTCGCCGCTTCTCCCGAACCGGTACCATCAGATTCGCGTTGAGGATCTCGGCCGCGCCATGCGCGGCAACGCCGAGCGTCCGGGGAAGGATGGGGTCGAGATTCTGTACTACGAGGATTTCATTGCTCTGCTCGCTACAGGAGACAGCCGCCATGAGTGACAAGTTGAACCGTCGTGATTTCCTTCTCGTCGGCGCTACCGCCGGACTTGCCGCCGCGGCACCGCGTACCCTCTTCGGCGAGGCTCCGGCCGTGATCGTTTCGAAGGGTTTCAAACCGGTCGTCATCTCGTCCGCCAATGGCAACGTGTTCAAGAACGGCGGCGACATGACCGGGGTGCAGAAGGCCTTCACCCTGATGATCGGAGGCGCCGACGTGCTCGATGCCCTGGTCGCCGGCGTCAATATCCTGGAGCTCGATCCCACGGAGGACAGCGTCGGGTATGGCGGCCTGCCCAACGCCGAGGGGGTCGTCCAGCTCGACTCCTGCTGCATGCACGGCCCGCGCAAGCAGGCCGGCGGGGTGGCCTCGCTCGAAGGGATACGAACCCCCTCGCTCGTTGCCAAGGCGGTCCTGGAGCAGACCGATCACCACCTCCTGGTCGGCAAGGGAGCGCAGGAGTTCGCCCGCGGCTTGGGATTTAAGATCGAGGACGACTTGAACACCGAGCACTCCCGCCAGCTCTGGCTCGAGTGGAAGCGCCGCACGGACCCCGATCATTATCTGGATCCCAAGAAGCGCGCCGAGGCCGGCTTCGCCGCCGCGCTCCAGATGGCGAGCGAGGGGCTCCTCCGCCCCGAGCATCTCTATGGGACGATCAACTGCGACGGCGTCAACGCCAAGGGCGAGGTCTGCGGGGTGACGACGACCTCCGGCCTCTCCTGGAAGATCCCCGGCCGGGTGGGCGACTCGCCGATCCTCGGCGCCGGCCTCTACGTGGACGGCGACGTCGGCGCCGCGGGCTCGACCGGACGGGGCGAGGCGAACCTCTACAACCTCTCCTCGTTCTTCATCGTCGAGGAGATGCGCCGCGGGGCTCACCCCAAGGACGCCGGCATGGCGGCCTTGAAGCGGGTGGCCGCGAACACGGTCGAGAAAAGGTTGCGCAACGATCGCGGACAGCCGAACTTCGGGTTGAACTTCTACGTGCTGAACAAGAAGGGTGAGCACGCGGGGGTCTCGATGTATCCCTCGAAGTATGCGGTGTGCACGGAGAATGGCCCCCAGACGCTGGCGACCGAGGCGCTCTACGCGGGGCAGCCGTAGGCGGCCGGGCTATTCGTACCACCAGGTGAGAAGAATGGAGCTGCAGCGCCGCTGGTCGCCAGAACATAAGAAGGAGATGCCGAGAGAGGAAGTCGAGTAATCCAGAAATCCGGAATCGAAACTTTGCGCTGGCCCGTAGATGGCTTCGATCTCCTCTTTGCTCCTGCCGATGAGGATCTTCTCGTCATCAAGGCCAAGCGATCGGAGCCGCTCGACTCCACGGCTTTCCCGAACGGTGATGAACTTGATCCGATGCGCTCCCGCCGCCTCCACGTCCACCTGCAAGTCAACCAGGGTCTCTTTACCATATTGGAGCTCGATCCAGTCGGATTCCCTTTTCAAGGCGTCGGGGCGTCCGAGCACCCGCTCTACTGCCTCTCGGGTACCCCCATAGGAGAGGCCGATGAAATCCCGGAAGCCCTCAATCGCAGAGGATCGGGTCTGGACTCGTAGCGAAATCCGGCGCGCCCGCTCGAGGAGCGATTGAATGGACCTGTCCTTTCCCTCCGCAGGCAGGGTCACCTCTCTCTCCGCACCCAGCGCGCTCGCAACCTGCTCGGCGACGTAAGAGATCCCCCGCTCCGTGGAGACGGCAAGCTTGTCGGCGAGCAGGGGAGAGTAATGGGTGACCTCCTTGTAGGTGAGGCGGTGCCAGACGGGGAGGATCACCTTGCCCCCCTCGTTGGTTTCCCTGGCGAACAGGCCGGCCAACTCGCGCTGCGGCCACTCCTTGGCGAAGAAGTGAGGGCTCAGGATGACGACCCCAAAGCGCGAGGCGCGAAGGCCCTGGTCGATCTTCTGATGCAGGCTGTCGCCCAGATGGAGAACGTACTCGTCGTACCAGATCCGTAGGCCGCGCCCCCGGAGCGCCTCGGCGAGCGGCTGGGCGACTTCCTCCTTGTCCTCCCAGGCATGGGAGATGAAAAGGTCGGCCTCTCTCTCGTCGATTTTGTCTGCCATGGCGGTACTCGTACTACGGGCGGCCGTGCTGTTGTAGCCAGTACTCGCGGAACGACCGCAACCGAGGCAGAGATTCGAGATCCTTCGCGCGACCGCTCGCCTCCTTGCTGGCGATGATGTCGTCGAGGTTGCAGACCGGGAAGCCTTCGACGTCGACGCGACGCCGCCAAGCGTCTGTGAAGCGCTCGATGCCGTCGGGCGCGAAGACCAGGTCGAGGTCGAAAGGCCCGTTTTTGATCTGCACGAAGTCCTTGCCGCGTTCGATCTGTGCTGCCTGCTCGGCGTCGAGGTCGAAACCCAACTCGGGCAGGGCGGCGACGATGGCCCGGCCGTTGTCGGGACTCTTCTCTACGAAGAGATCGGCATCTTGCGTAGTGTCGGGATAGCCAAGCAGGATCGCAGCGGACTTGCCGATGAAGAGATAGCGCACGCCATGGCGGGCGAAAGCGTCGCGGATCTCCTCGGCCTGCCGGTACTCAAACGCGCCCATACCCCAGCCAGTCCGGTAGGTTCTCTTCGCACCAGCGGCGGTAGTCGGCGGTCGTGTCGAAGGCGCGAAACGGCTCGTCGTCGAGCACCGGCTTGTAGGTGCGGATGAAGGCGTAGCGCCAGCGGGTCGCCAGCGGCCGGCGGGCAGCGGCCTCGAACTCGGCCAACCACTCCGCCGGAATGTCGTCCGATCGCGGCGTGGTACCTCTCAAATTGGACGGTTCAGAGCTCATGGAGGGAGATTATATCTTCCTCAACGCTCCGCCCCGAGCTCCACCACCGCCCAGGTCGGCGGGCACCAGAAGCGGAGCGGCAGAAGCGACGTCCCCACACCCTGGTTGATGTAAAGCGTCGTCCAGCCCGGCCGGTTGGGGGCGGCCCATTGGGAGAGGCCGCGGTCGTAGGCGAGGCCGATCCGGGAGCGGGTCGTGATCGCCCCCACGAAGGGGAGCCGGACCTGGCCGCCGTGGGTGTGGCCGGCCAGGATCACCTCGATGCCGCGATGGGAGGCCTCGGGAGCGACGTCGGGGACGTGGGAGAGGACGACCCGCGGGGTGCCGGGGGGGACCGCTGGGCTCCGCGCGAGCGCCAGGGCGAGCCGGGTGCCGCGCGCCCCCTGACGCCAGCCGGCGGGGAAGTGAGGACCGGCGAAGGGCTCGTCCACGAGCACCCGGCCGTCCGCCGAAGTCACCTTGAGGTTCCGGTAGCGGACGTCCCCTCCTCCCCAGGCGCCGAGGCCGACCGTGCCGGCCTCGATGCGCTGGGGGCTCCGGTCTTCCCCCCAGGCCTGCCAGCGCGCCGGCTCGGGCGAGCCGATCCGCCAGACCCGGGCGAAGAATCGCACGACGCCTGGCTCGACCGTCGTCTTCATCCGGATCCGGTACCAGTGCCGGGGCTCGGGGTCGACCCCGGTGTCGGGGTGGCCGGTGAAGGTTGTCCCCTGGGCGATCAGCCAGAAGCTCCCCGGCCGGCCGTCCTCGGCCTTGATCCGGCGCAGCCGGAGCATCCGGTCCTCCCCCAGGAGGTAGCGGCTGTGGAGGGCGATCCCGGCGCCGACCTCGTCGTTCTCGATCCAGGTGTCGCAGAGCATTTCGTAACCGCTCCAGGCGAGAGGGCCGCTCTCGTCGGCCAGGCCATGGGGGGCGGGATCGTAGTGCAGGTAGAAGTCCTTGACCGGCAGCCCCCGCCCGCCAGACAGGTGCCAGTGGCCGCGATCGCCTTCCTGCTTCGCCAGCCGGAACGGCGGGTGCCAGTGCGGCACGTAGGCATCCTCCCCCACCTGCTGGTTCAAGCCGAGGAGGAGGATCGGCCGCTCCTGGCCGATTCGCACCCCCTGGTTGGACACCCAGTTCACCCCGGCGTCGGCCAAGGCGGAGACGATCAGCCCCTGGTACTCGCTGTGCCCCTGGACGGCGTAGACCGCGGGGGTGATCGCGCGGAGCTGGGTGAGGAAGGCGGTGACCGCCGCGGTGTGGCGGGCGAAGGGCGCGAGGTCGGGCGCGTCGCGGACCAGGTCGCCCGAAAGGAGGATGGCGTCGGGATGCGCCGCGGCAACCTCGTGGAGCAGGCGGCGGAGGAGCGGCTCCTCGCGCGTGATGTGGAGGTCCGAGAGGTGGACGATGCGGAGCGGTGCCGCGGCGGCCGGGATCCGCACGTGGTCCCTGAAGAGGAGGAGGTGGGGCTCGACGACGAAGGCGTCGAGGGCGAGGAGCGCCGCCGCGAGGACGAGCCCCCGGAGGCGCCGGCTTCTCAAGAGTCTCACCAGGGGAGGAGGGCCGGCGGGCTCGGCTTTGGCTTCCTGCCCCCCAGGAGCAGGAGGAGGAGGGGGCCGGCGACGAAGCCGCCGATGTGGGCGAAGAAGGCGACCCCGCCCGCCTGCGCGGTGTGCGTGCCGAGGGCAGCCAGGCCGGAGAAGAACTGGATCAGGAACCAGATCGGCAGGAAGACGATCGCCGGCACCTGCATGATCTGAATGAAGATCCCCAGGAAGACGAGGGAGACGATCCGCGCCCGCGGGTAGAGGAAGAGGTAGGCGCCGAGCACCCCCGAGATGGCGCCGGAGGCGCCGATCGTGGGGACCGTCGAGCCCGGGGCCACGATCGCCTGAGCCGCCGTCGCCGCGAACCCGGAGACGAGATAGAAGACGACGAAGCGGAGGTGCCCCAGGCGGTCCTCGACGTTGTCGCCGAAAATCCAGAGGAAGAGCATGTTGCCGAGGAAGTGGGTCCAGCCGCCGTGGAGGAACATGGAGAGGAGAGCGCTCACGAAGCCGGCGGAGAGGCCGGCCGGGGCGCCGTACCCCACGTAGCGGGCGGGGACGAAGGCCGCCTGCAGGAGGAAGGGCTGGATGTTGGGCCCGAGCGACAGCTCGTAGAGGAAGAGGAGGGCGTTGGCGGCGATCAGGAGGACGGTCACCACCGGCCGGGTGCGGCTCGGGTTCAGGTCGCGGAGCGGGATCATGGGGGGCCGCCGCTTCCGGAAGCCGGCCGGGTCCGCTCCCACTCCTCGACCGAGCGGACCTGGTGGACGCGCATCAGGTTGGTGAGCGGCCGCTCGCGGATGGGGTGGCCCATGAGGACGATGATGCGGTCGCCGGGTTCGGCGAGCCCCGCCTTCTGGAGCTCGCGGTCGACGGTCTGCATGACGCCGTCCAGGTGCTCGACCTCACCCGGCGCCACCAGGGGCCGCACCCCCCAGACGAGCTGGAGCTGGCGCGCCACCTCGGGGTTGGGGGTCAGGGCGACGATGGGGGCGTCCGGCCGGTAGCGGGCGGCCAGGCGGGCGTTGAAGCCGCCCTGGCTCCAGGCGACGATCCGGGTCACCCCGAGCTCGCCCGCGGCATAGACCGCTGCGGCCGAGACGACGTCCGGGACATCGGGGGAGAGGTCGATCCCCGGCCGGTCGCTGATCCCCTGGGCGCTCATGTCGAGCTCGAAGGCGTGCCGGGCCTCGGCGTCGGCCAGGGGGCGGAGCAGCGGGCGCGGACCGGACTGGTTCTGCCGGCCGTAGCTCTCGGCTTCGAGGATGATGCGCGCCATGGTGGCGACGGCGGCCACGGCGTGCTGGCCGACCGCGGTCTCGCCCGAGAGCATCAAGGCGTCGGCGCCGTCGAAGACCGCGTTGGCGACGTCGGTCGCCTCGGCGCGGGTGGGCCGCGGCTCGCCGATCATCGATTCGAGCATCTGGGTGGCGACGATGACCGGCTTGCCGGCCCTTCTGCCGGCGGCGACGATCTTTTTCTGCAGGACCGGCACGGTGTAGAGCGGCACCTCGACCCCGAGGTCGCCGCGGGCCACCATGACCCCATCGGAAACCGCGATGATCGCCTCCAGGTGCTCCAGGGCGCTGGCCCGTTCGAGCTTGGCGATGATGGGGAGCCCCGGCAGGCGCCCGCCGGCCTGGCGCACGGCCTCGCGGATGGCGAGGACGTGCGCCGCCTCACCGACGTAGGAGGCGGCGATGAAGTCCGCCCCCTCGGCGACGGCGAAGGCGATGTCGGCGCGGTCCTTCTCGGAGATGGTGAAGGGGAGGTTGGTGTCGGGGAGGTTGATCCCCTTGCGGGTCGAGACCTCGCCCGGATTGACCACCCGCGCGGTGATCCGCGCCCCCTCGATCGCTTCGACCCGAAGCTCGACCAGGCCGCTGTCGATGAGCATCCTCTCGCCCGCCTCTAAGTGGCGGAGGAACTCCGGGTCGTCGACGGGGAGGTCGACCCCGGAGGCGCCTGGGCGGTTGGCGCCAAGGGTGACCGTCTCGCCGGCCACGAGGGTCCGCTTGCCGCCGGGCACCTGGCCGAGGCGGTAGCGGGGGCCCATCAGGTCGGCGACGACCGGCACGTGGCGGCCGAGGGCGGCCTCGACCCGCCGCACCCGCGCGATCCTCTCCGCATGCTCCGCGTGGCTGCCATGGGAGAGATTCAGGCGGACGAGGTCCACCCCCGCCTTCACCAGCTCGCCGAGGGTGGCCTCGTCGGACGAGGCGGGTCCCAGGGTGGCCACGATCTTGGCACGGCGTTCCATGGCGGGAGAGTATATGTCCCCCACCCTCCCAACCCCCCCCATGCTACCATCTCCATCCTTTATAGATAGGCGGCCCAGCCGCCCTGACTCCGAGGTTTTCTCCCATGTTCGACGGTCTCCAGAACAAGCTCCAGGACGTCTTCAAGACCTTGAAGGGCGAGGGGAAGGTCACCCCCGAGGCCCTGCAGGCGGCGCTCCGCCAGATCCGGCTCGCCCTGCTCGAGGCCGACGTCCACATCCGGGTGGTCAAGCCGTTCATCGACCGGGTGCGCGAGCGCGCCGAGGGGCAGGAGGTGATGGAGAGCCTCACCCCCGCCCAGCAGGTGGTCAAGGTCGTGCGCGACGAGCTCGAAGCCCTCCTGGGTGAAGAGGGGACGGAGCTGCGCCTCGACGGCCGGCCGGGGGTGGTCCTCCTCTGCGGCCTCCAGGGATCGGGCAAGACCACGACGGCGGGGAAGCTCGCGCTCCGCTTGAAGAAGCGCGGCAAGCACCCGCTCCTCGTCGCCGGCGACCTCCAGCGCGCCGCCGCGGTCGAGCAGCTCGTCCAGGTCGGGGCGCGGGTCGAGGTGCCGGTGCTCACCCCCGAGCCGGGGGAGAAGGTCCTCGACCTCGCCTCCCGGGCGCTCACCGTCGCCCGTCAGCGCGGCCACGACGTGGTTTTGATGGACACCGCCGGCCGTTTGCACGTCGACGCCGCCCTGATGGAGGAATTGAAGCAGCTCGCCGCCCGGCTTTCTCCCCACGAGACCCTCTTCGTCGCCGACTCGATGACCGGCCAGGACGCGGTCAAGAGCGCCGAGCAGTTCGCCGGCTCCCTCGCCTTGACCGGCGCCATCCTGACCAAGATGGACGGCGACTCGCGGGGCGGCGCCGCCCTCTCGATCCGCACCGTGGCGCGGGTGCCGATCCGCTTCGTGGGTGTGGGCGAGAAGCCCGAGGAGCTGGAGCTCTTCCACCCCGAGCGCATGGCCTCGCGGATGATCGGCATGGGCGACGTCCTGTCGCTCATCGAGAAGGCCGAGCAGGGGTTGGACCACGACGAAGCCAAGCGCCTGGCCGGCCGCATCGCGCGCCAGGAGTTCACCCTGGAGGACCTGCGCGACCAGCTCCGCCAGCTGCGCCGGATGGGGCCGCTCGGCCAGGTGCTCGACCTGCTCCCCAAGGTGGGGCCGCTCCGCGGGCTCGAAGGGGCGAGCGTCGACGAGAAGGGGCTCGTGCGGGTCGAGGCGATCATCAACTCCATGACGTCTCTCGAACGCAAGAAGCCGGACGTCTTGAACGGCAGCCGCAAGAAGCGCATCGCCCAGGGTTCCGGCACCTCGGTCCAGGAGATCAACCAGCTCCTGAAGCAGTACCGGGGGATGAAGAAGATGTTGAAGGGCGTCCAGGGCAAATGGCTGCGCCGCGCCATGGGCGCTGCCGGGGCCGGCCAGCGGGCGTAGCTACTTCGGCCCGGGGTCCGGGCGCTCGGGGTGCGCCCGCGGCAGCCCGCTCGCGGGGGTCGTTGTCGGCGGCGCGGCCGGCGCCTCTCCCAGGGCCGCAACCTCCCTCTCCAACTGATGCCAGAAGTCGAGCTGCCCCTGGGAGATGCCCAGGGTGGCGAGGTCGGCGCCGATCTCGGCCGAAGTGGGGCCGGCGGGGAACCGGGCGATCTCGTCGGCGATCCTTTGACGCAGAGGGACCTGCTTTTTAGGAACGGCGAGCTTCAGGACGTCGGCCGCGATCGCCTGCGGGGTGCGGGCCGTGGACGGCGGAGCCGGCGTCGTCCCCGGGTCGGCTGGCGGGGTGGTCGGCGTCGTTGGAGTCGTGGGAGTCGTGGGAATCGTCGGAGGTATGGGAGGCGTCGTCTCGCCCGGTACCGTATCGGGCTGGACGACGACGTCGGGCATGGCGGTGCCGAGCGGCAGGGTGACCTGGGCGAGGACCTTGCCGGGGGGGAGCGGGATCTCCTGGTGCCCCTGGAAATTGGAGTCGTAGACCAGCAGGTTCCCCTGGGGCCGGCAGTCGATCTGCTCGAATTTCTGCCGGATGCGGTTGCCGCCGTCCTTGGGCAGCCAGTCGAGGCTCTTCGGCGTCCAGACCGCGCCCGCCACGGGGGTGGTGTTGCCGTTCTGGTTGTGCTCGATCCAGACCGCGAGGCCCCCCTCGGTGCGGAGGACGTGGTAGGGCTCGACCAGGCCGTAGCGCGGGATGAGCGCGGCCGGGTCCCCGCCCTGGCGGATGGGCGCGGCGCTCGTCCGGAGCGCCTCCTTCAACGAGAGGGCGGCGCTGTAGATCCAATTCTGCCGCAGCCCGAGGTTGAGCTCCTTTGCCACCGCCTCCCAGCGATCGACCGGGCCGTCCGTGGCGAGGGCCCAGGTCCACTCGAGGAATCCGGCGTTGGGCTCGTGGCCGCCGCTCCGCATGCCGACCATGAGCAGCCGGCCGTCGGGTGCCTCGACGAGCTTCAAGAGGCACCACCAGTGGAGGAGCCAGCCTTGGGCCAGCTTGGCCAGGTCGGGCTCTCCGTTCTTCTCGGCCCAGTCGAGCACCGAGGCCACCGCCAGCATGTGCCAGACGCCGTAGATGCGCGAGCCGAGCTCGGTGCCCATCCACTGCTTCTGGAAGAACTGGAAGAGGTCCTTCCAGTTGGCGACCGCCTCGGCCTGCTCGGCCGGGTTGCCGGCCCGGAGCGTCACGCCCAGGCGGAGCATGGGGAGGTTGATCGAGCCCTCGCCCGACTGGAGCGCACCGATGCCGCTCGCTCCCCGCCATTTGTCGTCGCGGGGCGGCTTGCCGGCGACGACATCGGCCAGATCCCAGCTCAGGAACTGTTCGTCACCCGCCATAGCTTCTTCTCCTCAAGCGTCCTACCAGCTACGAGCCGGACGGCAGCTCGCGCTCGATCGCGGACAGGTGCTCCATCACCAGTTGCAGGCGGAAGGCCGTGGTGTCCTTGAGCTTCTGTCCGCAGGAGTCGGCGGCGGCGCCGACCAGGCGGAGCGCCTCGCTCAGGTGCTCTTGCAAACCCGGGTCCGGCGCCTGGGGGATGCGGACCCCGTCCGCGGCATGGCGGAGGGACGGGCAGAGGGAGGGGTCGCTCGCCGCCGAATGCTGAGCCGTGCGCACCGCCTTGGCGAAGGGCTCGATCTGCTGCCGGTAGGTCGCGCCCCAGGAGTGAATCTGGCGGTTCGCCAAGACGGCTCCCTGGGCCATGCGCTCGCGCATGGTCTTCTCCTGGCGCTCGCGCTTCATCTTGATCTCGAGCTCCTCGGCGGTCCGCCGCTCGGCGACCAGGGCCGCCTTGTCGTCCTCCTCCTGCAGCTTCATCCGCTTCTTCTCCTCCTCGCGGGCCTGGTCGTCGAGGACGAGCTGGTGGGCCTCGGCGGCTTCGGCCGCCACGCGGGCGGCGCGCTGCGCCGCGAGCTGGGCCTGCTCGGCCAGCTCGCCGTGCCGCTCCTGGACCGCGGTACGCACGCTCTGGTCCCGGTCCTTGGTCAGGCTCGCCCGCTCGGCGGCGGAGAGGGAGAGGGTGCTCGCGAGCTTGGCGCGATCATCGCGGATCGCCTTCTGGACCCGCTCGCGCTCGCCGATCCAGTTCCTCAGGTACTCGAGCTCCTGCGGGTCGGCGGCGACGCCGCAGAGGTGAGCCTGCCGCTCCTGCCAGTCGACCAGGAGGTTCCGCGTCTCGCCCTCCTCGGCGGCGGCATGGCGGATCGCCTTTTCGGCGTAGGGCAGGCCCGCCTGGACCTCGGCCGCCGCCTCGGCCCCGGCGCTCCCCAGGTAGGCGCGCACAGCGTCGTAGGGAGCGTTCGGCGCGGCGGCCGAGGCGGCGCCGGCGGCGTCGGCGCCATGCTGGTAGGAGGCGGCGACGCCGTCGACCAGCGGATCGCAGGCGGTCTGGTTGGCGTCGAGCAGGGCGAAGGCGGACTTGTCGGCCGGGGTGGCGCCGCCGCCGCAGGCGGCGAGGAGCGTCAGGCCGGCGAGGAGAGGGAGATGCATGGCTCGCTTCATACGCAACCCTTTTGACCCTCGAAGAAGCAGAATTTGGCGCGATCCTACCACGGCCGGCGCGGACACTTTCAAGGGCTCCGGCGAGCATTCCGGCACGGCCGCGTTGCCCCCGGGTCGCCAGACGCGCTTTTTCCTGGTAAGCTATCGAACTTTGCGTGCGGGTTCCACCGCGCTGGAGGTCAGAAAGAAGATGCTCAAGATTCGGTTGCGCCGGATGGGCGCCCGTAACAATCCGTTCTTCCGGGTCGTGGTCTCGGACTCACGACAGGTCCCGACCGCCTCCGCGGTCGAGGAGGTCGGCCACTACGATCCGACCAAGGTCCCCGCCCAGGTCACCTTGAACAGCGCCCGGATCGAGTACTGGGTCGGCAAGGGCGCCCAGATGTCCCCTACGGTCAAGCGGCTGCTTCACCAATCGCACCCATCGCAGGCCAAGAAGAGTGCCTGAGCTGCCCGACGACCTCAAGGAGCTGGTCCGGCTGCTGGTCGACCGGCCGGAGGCTGTCGACCTGGCGGTGGTGCCCCAGGGCCGTGAGACCCTGCTCGAGCTCTCGGTCGACCCCGAGGACCTGGGCAAGGTGATCGGCCGCCAGGGGCGGACCGCCCGCGCCCTGCGCACCCTGCTCGACACCCGGGGCGACCGGGACGGCGTGCGCTATGAGCTCGAAATCATCGAGGACTGATCTCCCCGAAACCGTCCTGGTGGCCCGCGTCCTGCGCCCGCACGGCGTGCGCGGGGAGGTGGCGGTCGAGGTGCTGAGCGACGTCCTCGACCGGCTGGCCCCCGGCAGCAAGCTCCTCCTGGCGGATGGGGAGGCAACCCCCCGTCCCGTGGCGGGTCTGCCGCCGGCGGTCGAGGTGGTCGGCCAGCGCCCGCAGAAGTCGGGCGCGCTCCTCCGCTTCGCCGGGATCGAGGACCGCGACCGGGCCGATCTGCTGCGGGGCGCCTGGCTCGCCGTTCCCCGGGAGCGGGTGCCCGAGCCGCCGCCGGGGACGTACTACCACTACGAGCTGCTCGGCTGCCGCTGCCGGGACGGCGGGCGCGACCTGGGGGTGGTGGTGGACCTCCTGGAGGACGGCGGCGGGCTGCTGCTGATCGTGAAGGGGGCGGAGGGGGAAGTGCCGATCCCCTTCGTCCAGAGCTTCATCCGGGAGATCGACGTGGCGCGGGGGACGATCGATCTCGAGCTGCCGCCGGGGCTCCTCGAGACATGCGCGTCGACGTCGTAACCATCTTCCCCGAGCTGTTCGGCCCTTTCCTGGGGACGAGCCTGGTGGGGAGGGCGGTGGCGAAGGGGCTCC
>JAXDLD010000007.1:0-17212 GCA_034666805.1 Acidobacteriota bacterium | reverse complement strand
TCTCCTAGACATGGAGAATGGCGACGGGTGGAGATTCGAGGCAAGCACTGACCCGACGGGTTGCTTCACCGCTGGCGGTGTCGTCGCGACCGGACGGTACAAGTATCGCTTGGTAGTCGAGGCGACCGGCTACGAGCCAGCAATGACCGAGGTCTCAACTGGCACAATGGGTACTGGGGGTATTGTTATAGTCTTAGCCTCCGAGGGCTCTGGTGGCCAGAGCCGGGCGGAGGAGGTCTCGGAGTTAGCGTGCGATCCGGAAGGTGCCCGGAAGAGAAGAGGTCAGTGAGACATGCCGCTATACACTTTTGTAACAGACAAGGAGGGCGGCACTTACATCGAACAATTCCGGGGGATTGACATTGACGAGGCAGTGCTTATATGGCATGACAAATCTCATACTATCCCGGGCCCTTACGAGTCCCTTGGCATGGATGTCACGCGTGTGTCAGGTGTTAAGAACGTCTGGTGCATCCACGGCTCCGATCCCGCCGGCCACTTCTACATTGTTCACATTGTAGCTACTTTGGGATGATAGTCCATATCAGGATCCTGATCCTGCTGAGTAGCCTCCTGATGGTGTCCTGTTCAACAGACCTGGATCGCATACGGCAAGTCAGGACCGTTGCGGACATGCAGACGATCGCGGCCAAGATAGAAGCTGTCCGCGAGAAAGCGCCAGAGTCGCTCGGCGGCTCATCTGAGGTACTACATCTGATCTCCCGTGTCGCGGGTGGACGAGATGCTTGGGGGCGCGAATTACTGTTTATTTCGAAGCCAGCGGGCCGGGGCTTCTCCTACGTGCTGGTTTCCATGGGCAGCGACGGCAAGTCCGATGTTGCCCAGCCGCAGGATTATTTCTCCATGCCCGAGCAGGTCATCCATGGCGCACCGTGGAAAGACATCGTGTTCCGCGATGGACATGCCATCACACGCGCGGGGAAGTAGAGCCAGCGGCTCGGACCTGCTAATCTTGTGATCTGCCGACCTCGGGATTCACGACCCACAGCCATGGCCTGCCCCGACAGCCCCCATCCCCGCCTCCTCGTCGGCTGCGCGGGCTGGAGCCTGCCGCGGCTGGAACAAGCGGAGTTCCCGGAGGCGGGGAGCCACCTCGCGCGCTATGCAGCCCGGTTCGACGCGGTGGAGATCAACAGCTCCTTTCACCGTCCGCATCGCCCGGCGACCTATGCCCGTTGGAGGGACAGCGTCCCGGAGTCCTTCCGCTTCTCGGTCAAGATCCCCAAGACGATCACCCACGGTCTTCGCCTGCAGCAGGCTGGCGATCTCCTCGCCGCGTTTCTCGCGGAAGCTTCCGGCCTGGAGGAGAAGCTCGGCTGCTTGCTCGTCCAGCTACCCCCGAGCTTGAGCTTCGAACCGGCCGTCGTGGCGAGCTTCTTCGCCGACCTCCGTTCGCGGTCGGCGGTCCCCCTGGCCTGCGAGCCCCGTCATCCGAGCTGGTTTACGCCCGAGGTGGACGACCTCTTGCGGGATCTCGATGTTGCCCGGGCCGCCGCCGATCCGGCGCGGGTGCCCGAGGCGGCGGAGCCGGGCGGCTCGCGAGGGCTGCGCTACTACCGCCTCCACGGCTCGCCGAAGATGTACTACTCGGCCTATTCCGAGGAGTACCTCGCCGCCCTCGCCTCCCGACTCCAGGCGGACCGAGCGGCGGGACGGACGGTCTGGTGCATCTTTGACAACACGACTCTCGGCGCCGCCACCCGCAACGCGCTCGATCTCCGCTCTCGTCTGGAAACGCGGTAGGCTCCCGGCATGAGATTCGAGACCCTGGCGATCCATGCCGGGCGTACCGCCGACCCGAGCGGCGGAGTGATGCCGGCCATCCAGCTTTCGACGACGTTCGAGCGCGACGCGGAGGGGGTGCCGCTCGGCGGCCATACCTACATCCGCGAGTCGAACCCCAACCAGGCGCAGCTCGAAGCGGCCTTGGCGCCGCTCGAGGGGGCGGCGGCGGCCCTCGTCTTCGCTTCGGGGATGGCGGCGGGGATCGCCCTCCTCCAGACCCTGTTGCCGGGCTCGCACGTCGTCCTCCCCGACGACGTCTACTACGGCTTCCGGGACGCCGCCCACGACTACCTGCCCAACTGGGGGATCGCCGCGGACTTCGTGGACATGGCGGATCTCGACGCCCTCGCCCGGGCTCTGCGCCCGGAGACCCGGGTGGTGTGGCTGGAGTCGCCGTCCAACCCCCTGCTCAAGGTGGTCGACCTGGCCGGGGCGGCGGCTCTCGCCCGCGGGGCGGGAGCCCTGACGGTCGTCGACAGCACCTTCGCCACCCCGGCCCTGCAGCAGCCGATCGCCCTTGGGGCGGACGTGGTCCTCCACTCGACCACCAAGTACTTCGGAGGCCACAGCGACGTGCAGGGGGGCGCCCTCCTCTTCGCCCGCAAGGACGACCTCTATACGCGGACGGAGCATGCCCGCCACACCCTGGGCGCCGTCGCCTCCCCCTTCAACTGCTGGCTGGTCCTCCGCGGCCTGCGCACCCTGGCCTGCCGGGTGGCGGCGCAGAGCGCCGGCGCGCTCGCCGTGGCGCGGGCTCTCCACGGGATGCCGGAGATCGCGGCCGTCCACTACCCCGGTCTCCCCTCCCACCCCGGCCACGCCATCGCCGCCCGCCAGATGTCGGGCTTCGGCGCCATGCTCTCGCTCCGCGTCGCGGCCGGGCGCGAGGCGGCCCTTCATGCCGTCTCCCGGGTCCGGGTTTTCCTCCGCGCCACCTCCTTGGGCGGGGTCGAGAGCCTGATCGAGCACCGCGCCACGAGCGAGGGGCCGACCTCCCGCACTCCCCAGGACCTCCTCCGGCTCTCGATCGGCCTGGAGCATCCGGACGACCTGATCGCGGACCTGCGGCAGGCCTTGCAGGGCTGATCCCCAGAACGGAAAATGGCCGGCGTTACCACGCCGGCCATTCCCGAATCTCCCTTTTACTTCCCCCGGTGCCTGGGACGACGGCACCCCCTCCCCTGCTCCAGGTGCTTCCCCTCTCAACAGAGTACGACAAGAACTGCATTGGATGTCGAGCGCCCCGGGGGCATTCCCCAACTCTTGCCTTACCGATTCGCCGACTATGTTCTACGAGTGCGCTCCCCCCTATCGACCGTGACAACTCTCTCGCTCTGTCACGCTGCTGTAACATCCGATGTGCTCCGCGCGGCTCCCTAGGCTCCCAGAGAGAGATATCCGCCATGCGCTATGGCACGTTCCGTGTATGTAGAAAGTGGTGGGAGATCGTGTATGTGGATCGCGCGGTGACGCGCAAGAATGTACTTTGGAGGAGGCTCGTTGAAGATGTTTCATCGGAAGATCCGTGCCACCCGTGCCGCCGGCCTCGCGCTAGCCCTGGCCATCCTGTCGCTCCCGGCTGTTTCCGCCCAGGACCTGACTCACAACCTCACCTCCGCGGATGTCGCCTGCAACGAGGCCCAGCTCCGGGTCCTCCTGTCGCACTTCGCGGTCACCGGGCCGGCCGGGGGGAACCCGGGGGTGCCGACCACGCTCCTCGGCTCGTACAGCAACCGGTACGGCTTCTACGACGGCCTGCTGGTGGCGAACCAGGTGCCGCTCGTCGGCAGCGCACCGCCTGAGCAGATCCTCGCCTTCCACCTGAACCCGAGCATCCGCGAATTCCTGCTCAACCCGGCCCGCCCACCGCTGCCCCAGATCTCGCTCGAGCGCGAGGACACCGCCTCGAGCTACGTGCCGGCGACCAGCCCGAGCGCCCTCACCCTCTATCTCGACCCCACGGTCGATCAGACGGGGGGGGACGCGCGCCTCTCGATCAACAACTTCATCCTTCCCCAGACGGGCCAGACCTGCAACGGCGCCCAGGCCACGGCCACCAAGCCCGGCCGCGGCCTCGACACGGTCCTCTCGCTCTGCCACACCAAGTTCACGGAATTCGACCACAAGGTCTTCTCGATCCTGGAGCGCACTCTCCGCGCCGAAGTCCTGGGCACCGGCAGCCCCGACTCGAAGATCGCCATCTACCGCGCCGCGGGGCCTCTCGCCTACCGGATCGACGTCTTCCCCACGGCGGCCCCCTTCCCCGGCAAGGTCGCCTTCATCCTCAATCTCCAGACGACGAACGACGGGCACCTCGTGAGCGGGGACTTGGCCGTGCTCCCGACCTGTCCGGGAGGGCAGCAGCTCGACTGCACCAACTCAAGCCTCGGCGTCCGCCTGTGGGTCTTCCCGCCGCTCTGGGCCGGCACCCAGGTGCGCCAGAACGCGGGCGCCGGAGTCAGCATCACCTACCAGGTGGGGCAGTCGCTGCCGCGGTCGGTGACGGTCCTGCTGGAGCAGCTCTTAGACGGCACCACCTGGAATCCCTGAAGAGATCTGAAAGAAAGACGTCGGGTGGTTCCGGCCCCCCTTCCTCCTCGTGAGAAAGGGGGGCTCACTCATTCGCCCTGGGGCTTATCGAGAGACGGCGCCATCCAGTCATTGGCGCCGTGCGTGGACCCGGGCCGGGCCCGCCGTAGGCGGAGGTCGTAGCCGCAGCCGGCGGTGAGGAGGTCCAGCCGGATGCCGAGCATAGCCGGGGAATCGGGCGGGGAATCGACCGCGGCGAGGCCGGAGCGGACCGCCTGCGTGGCGTCGACCACCATCACCGCGCCGGCCCCCAGAACCTCCAAGGATCCCGCGAGGTCGATCACCACGGCGGTGTCCTCGTCGATCCCCACCGCGAGGGGGGTGGGATCGGCGGCGAGCGCATTGAACAGCCGGCCCAGACGGTCGCGCTGGCGCAAGGGGGGATCGAGGAGCAGCCCGCGGGTCAGACCGAGCCCGGGCGCGAGACCGAGGGGGCGCCGCCGTCCCGCTCCCGCCGGCGCTCCCCCGGGCAGCGATCCCGCCGGGGCGATGCAGAGCTCGGGGAGCACCGCGGCCCCGGCGCCGTTGCCCCCCACGACCATGCCCTCCCCGTGCCGGCGGCGCACCACCTCGCCCAAGGGGATGCCCTCGGGCAGCGGCAGCCAGGAGGGGCCGCTGCCGGCGAGGAAGAGGCCGGTCGCGTACTCCAGGAGGTCGAGGCGGGAGCTGCCGGCGCCGGCACCCAGGCGCAGCACCTCGACCGACTCGGCCCCGAGGTCATAGAAAACATCGCCGAAGCGCTCGGCCGCCGCCGCCAGGTCGCGGAGCTCGGCCGGCTCGGTGGCCAGGGCGAGGACGACGAGGTTGGCGTCCGGGCCCCCCGCCGCCTCGAAGAAGGCCCGCAGCAGCTCCCGCTCCCGGGTCCGGTCCGCGAGCCCGCCGATGGCGATCAGCCGGCCGGCGGTCCCCGCGCGGCCCCCGGGCTCCGTGGTCTCCTCGATCCCTGTCACTCGTCGCCCTCCTGTTCCCTGTTCTCGGCCGCGCTTTTGGCTCCGCTTTTAACCCCGCTCTTAACCCGACGATGCCGGGGCTGGTCAAGGGTACCGTACAGAAGCTCCTCGCCGCTCCTCGCCGCACGCAGGAGGAGGGCGCCGCGCGCCATGTCGCCGACCCCCGCGAAGCAGAGGGGGAAGAGCAGGCGGGGGCCCAAGATCGGCAGGAGGACGTCCACGTACTTGCCGGTCGCGACACTCCCTAAGAGGACGGCCCGCGCGTCTCCGGGCAGCAGGGCGGCGAGGGTCCGGGCGGCGGCGGCGAGCGGGCGGTGGTAGGCGCGGGAGGCGAGGTCGACCGGGGTGCGGCGGATCTTTAAGAAGCGCTCGCGGGTGAGCGGCCAGTCCGGCGGGACGAGGCCGAAGCCGGGGGTAATGACGTAGACCCCGCAGCCGTCCAGCCCGGGCGGCGGAGCGGCGAAGCACCGGGCGTAGGCGATCTTGCCGCGGAAGTAGAGGGCGCTCATGAAGGCGAAGGCGTCGGCGATGGGGACCCCCTCGGGCGAACGGAAGCGGCGGGCGGTGTCGAAGCGCGCTCCGGGGGCGGCGAGCTGCTGGGCCCGCAGGCCCTGGAGAGTGGCGGGGGAGAGGAGGAAGACGGTGGGCGGGCGGTCCCCTCTTTCGGCGATTTCCATACTGCTCGTGAGAACGGCCGACACCCGGGCCGGCATTCCCTGGCGCTACATCAGGGCACGGTCTCGGGGAGGACCGCCATCTCCCGCGCCTTCCGCGGCGGGTGCCGCGACCACCAGGCATAGGCGGGGAGGCCCAAGGCGACGAAGAGGAGCCCCCAGAGCGACTCTTTCGGCTTCTCGAAGAGGGTGTTGAGCATGAGGATGAGCGAGGCGAGGATGAAGAGGGCGGGAACCACGGGGTAGCCCCAGGCGCGGTAAGGGCGCGAGACCCCGGGCCCGTCCGGCCGGGTGCGCCGGAGGACGAAGACGGCGGCGCCGGCGGCGATGTGGAAGAGCACCCCGGCGAAGACGACATAGGTGTAGAGCTGCTCGTAGGTGCCGGAGACGGTCAGCACCACCGCCCAGCCGCTCTGCGCCCAGAGGCTGCGGCCGGGGGTGCGGTGGCGCGGGTGGATGGCCGCCAGCGAGCGGAAGAAGAGGCCGTCCTCGGCCATGGGGTGGTAGATCCGCGAGCAGCAGAGGATGGTCGACGACAGGCAGCCGAAGCTCGACAGGAGGACCGCAGCGGAGAGCAGCCGCGCGCCCCGGGGACCGAAGAGGGCGGCGGCGGCGGTCTCGCCGATCCGCGCCGTGCCGGCCATCGCCGCCACCGGCAGGGCGCGGACGTAGACCAGGTTGAGCAGGGTGTAGAGCGCCACCACGGCGAGGGTCCCGGCGATCAGCCCGAGCGGCAGGCTGCGGCCGGGGTCTTTCATCTCGCCGGCCGAGAAGGTCAGGTTGTACCAGCCGTCGTAGGTCCAGAGGGTGGCGATCATGGCCACCCCGAAGGCGGCCAGGAGGACCCTGCCCGCTCCCAGGCTACCTCCTATATGGGCCGTGAGCGGGCTGCCGGCGCTCCCGGCTGCCGCCGAGCTCCCCCAGCGGGTGAGCCCGAGGACCACGAAGAGGACGATCGAGCCGACCTTGACCAGGGTGAGGAGGTTCTGCACCCAGGCCCCCTCCTTCAACCCGAAGTAGTTGATGGCGGTCAAGAAGACGATGGCGAGCACCGCCGCGAGCTGGCCGCCGCTCAAGGTCCAGGTCCAGGGCCCGAGAGGGAGCGAGAGGAGGACGTGGCGGGTGGAGAAGAAGGGGAGGAAGCTCCCCAGGTACTCGCCGAAGCCGACCGCGATGGCCGCGATCCCTCCCGACATGATGACGAGGAAGGAGGTCCAGCCGTAGAGGAAGCCCCAGAGCGGGCCGTAGGCCTCTTTCAGGAAGTGATAGATGCCCCCAGCCCGCGGGAAGAGGCCGCCGAGCTCGCCGTAGGTCAGGGCGCCGGCCAGGGTGAGGAGCCCGCCCAGGACCCAGGCGAGGAGGATCAGCCCGGAGTGCGGCAGGGCGCGGGCCATGTCCCCGGTGGTGATGAAGATGCCGGTGCCGACGATCGAGCCGATCGTGATCAGGGCGCCGTCCCAGGCCCCGAGCCCACGCACCAGGCGCCCGGAGGGGGGCCTGGAGGAGGACGTTTCGGGAGAGGTCATCCGGGGCGCATTCTAGCAGGCGCTGGCCGGCCCTGGTATGCAAATTGCTCCTACAGGTTGGCAACGAGCTGTTCCGCGGAGCGGAGCAGAAGACCAGCGAAAAGGAGGAGTTCACCATGAAGTACAACCACTCTCTCGCATTGCTCTTGACCCTGGCTCTGCCCCTCTCCGCCGGCTGCCGCGCGGGGAGCGTCCACGAGGCGACCGAGAATTCCCTGGGCACGCCCTACAGCAGCTCGGCCGGCGCGCACCTCGATCCGGCGAAGGCCAAGAACATGGTCAGCGACGTGACCTTGGGCAAGAAGATCTCGGCCGACGGCAACATCACATCGGCCGACCAGGCCAACAAGTTCGCTCCGGGCGAGCCGATCTTCATCGAGATGAAGGTCGGCGGCGCCCCGGCCGGTACCGCCGTCAAGGTCGACTGGTTCGACTCCGCCGACAAGAAGCTGGCGGAAGACCAGAAGACGGTCGGCAAGAAGGTGAAGTACGTGGACTTCCAGGCCAAGGACGCCGCCACCTGGCCGGCGGGTGACTACCGGGCTGAGATCTGGATCGGCGACCAGAAGGTGGCCAGCCAGCAGTTCACGATCAAGAGCAGCTAGACGAGACTTTCTCCCGTGACGAGGCGGTGGGTGGCAAGACGTCCCACCGCCATTTTTATTGACAGCGCACCGTCTTCAAGCGGTGCGCGCAGAAAGAAAGAGGAGGGCAGTCATGTCCAGAATGAAATCGCGGTACGCCCGGCTCGCCGCCCTGCCGCTCGCGTTTGTAGTCGGGCTCGGTTTCGCGGGTTGCCGGGTGCAGAAGACCGAGGACGGCAAGGCGCCCGAGGTGCAGGTGAAGGAGGGCAAGCTGCCCAAGTACGACGTCGACACCGCCAAGGTGGAGGTCAAGAAGGACACGGTCAACATGGACGTCCCCAAGGTGGAGGTCAAGAAGGACAACGTCCAGGTCGACGTCCCCAAGGTGAAGGTCACCATGCCGCCGGACAAGCCGAAGGGCACCGAGCCGCCGCCGCAGCAGTAGGTCCTACCTCCTCGAAGCTCGCACCAGCCTGGGGCCGTCGCGCCCCAGGCTCCTAGAGGTGCCCGTTCATACTTTCTAAAGTCA
Source organism: Acidobacteriota bacterium (assembly GCA_034666805.1). Taxonomy (GTDB): domain Bacteria; phylum Acidobacteriota; class Thermoanaerobaculia; order Multivoradales; family UBA5704; genus DASQPA01. The sequence goes on along the minus strand of JAXDLD010000007.1, from coordinate 8,554 downwards.
GGCCATGCCGTGACCCTGTCCCTCAGGGCCCCTCGGTTGACAGCCCCCCGCCCATGGGTAGAATAGCCGCGCTCACCAAGAAAGGAGCCCGGCTGGCATCATGGCGAACTACTTGCCCATCCTCGTCTTTGTCGTCATCGCCATCGGCTTCCTCATCGTCACCCTGCTCGCCGCCCGGCTGCTGCGGCACCGTGGCAACGGCACCACCAACCTCGAACCCTACGAGTGCGGCAACGAGCCGGAGAGCTTCGCCCACGACCACCGCTTCTCGATCCGCTACTACCTGATCGCGGTCCTCTTCGTCATCTTCGACGTCGAGACCATCTTCCTCTACCCTTGGGCGGTGATGTTCGACCGCCTGGCGCTCTTCGGCTTCATCGAGATGACGGTCTTCCTGGCCATCCTCATCGCCGGCTACGTCTACGTCTGGAACCGGGGGGCGCTCAATTGGGCATGATGGATACCGCCGCGGGCTCCGAGGGCAACGTCCTCACCACCACCTACGACAAGATCTTCAACTGGGCCCGCCGCTCCGCCATCTGGCCGATGCAGTTCGGCCTCGCCTGCTGCGCCATCGAGATGATGGCCGTCCTGGACCCCCGGCACGACATGTCGCGCTTCGGCGCCGAGGTCTTCCGCGCCACCCCGCGCCAGAGCGATCTCATGATCGTCGCCGGCACGGTGACCGAGAAGATGGCCCCCATCGTCCGCCGCCTCTGGGACCAGATGCCGGAGCCCAAGTGGGCCATCGCCATGGGCGCCTGCGCCACCTGCGGCGGCCCCTACCGGACCTACGCCGTCACCCAGGGGGTCGACCGCGTCATCCCGGTCGACGTCTACGTGCCCGGCTGCCCGCCGCGGCCCGAGGCCCTGCTCTGGGGCCTCCTCCACCTGCAGCGGAAGATCGACCGCATGAGCATCGCCGGCCGCCCGCGGGCCCAGAAGCCGGCCCTCGAGGCGAGCCCGGAGATCCCGGCGATCCCGGCCGGAGAGACGGGCGCATGAGCGACGAGCAGGACAAGCCCGGCGCGCCTGAGGCCGGGGCCGGAGGTGAGGCGCCACCCTCCGCCACCCCGGCCACCCCCGCGGCTCCGGCGCCAGCGGCGGCCCCGCCCAAGCCTGCCGCTCCGGCCGCCCCGAAACCGCCGGCCCCGCCGGTCGGCGAAGCCTGGGAGCGCGACCCGGTCTCCCCGGACTGGAAGGACGCCGCCACCGACCCGCTGGTCGCGGCGCTCAAGGAGGAGTTCGGGGAGGCGGTCGAGTCGGCCCGGAGCTTCGCCGGCGACCTGACTCTCGTCCTCCGGCGGGACGCCCTGGCCGAGGTCGCGGGGTCGCTCAAGACCCGGCACCAGTTCACCACCTGATCGACATCTGCGGCGCCGACTACCCCAAGCGGACCCCGCGCTTCGACGTCGTCTACCACCTGCACAGCTTCGCCGCCAACCGGCGCATCCGCTTGAAGGTGGCGACCGACGAGGCGACTCCGGTGCCCACGGTGTGCGGCGTCTGGAAGGCCGCCAACTGGCCGGAGCGCGAGGTCTACGACATGTACGGGGTGACCTTCTCGGGACACCCGGACATGACCCGCATCCTCCTCTGGGAGGGCTTCAACGGCTTCCCCTTGCGGAAGGACTTCCCGGTCGAGGGGATCGACACCGGCTCAGCCATCTACCCCGAGTACTACGAGGAGAAGGCGGGGCCGGTCACCGGCACCGGCACCGGCTGGAAGCCGGCCAAGCCGCCGGCACCCCCAGGGGCGGCGCCCGCGCCGAAACCGGCCGCCCCGGCTGCCGCGCCCAAGCCGGCACCGCCTGTGCCTCCCGCGGCACCGGCGGCACCGGCGCCATCCGTACCCCCCGCGGCGCCGGCTGGCGAGCCGGGGAGTGGAGCCTGATCCCATGAGCCAGCCCATCGTGGATCCCCGGACCCTGCCGGACGACGACCGCCTCTTCGCTCCCGAAGAGGAGATGGAGCTCAACTTCGGGCCCCAGCACCCATCGACCCATGGCGTGCTGCGCCTGAAGCTCAAGGTGGACGGCGAGCGCATCCTCGACTGCTACCCGATCATCGGCTACCTCCACCGCGGCACCGAGAAGCTCTTCGAGCTCCACCCGTTCTTCCAGAACGTCCCCCATACCGACCGCATGGACTACGTGGCGGCGGCGACCAACAACCTCGCCTACGTGGGGGCGGTCGAGAAGCTCGTCGGCCTCGTCGTGCCGCCGCGGGCGCGCTACATCCGGACCATCCTCGCCGAGCTCCAGCGCATCTCCTCGCACCTCCTCTGGCTCGCCACCCACGCCATCGACATCGGGGCCATGACCCCGTTCTTCTACTGCTTCCGCGAGCGCGAGCTGATCCTCGACCTCTTCGAGCAGTACTGCGGCGCCCGGCTGACCTTGAACTGCATGCGCCCGGGCGGTCTGCCGCACGACCTGCCGGTGGGCTGGACCGACCGCTGCCGCACCTTCTGCGAGGCGTTCCCGCCCCGGGTCGACGAGTACGAGGGTCTCCTGACCGACAACCGGATCTGGAAGAAGCGGACCGTGGGCATCGGCGTCCTGGCGCCCGAGGTGGCCATCGACTACGGCATCACCGGCCCCATGCTCCGCGGCAGCGGCATCGACTGGGACCTCCGCAAGGTCGCCCCCTACGAGGCCTACGGCGAGGTCGAGTTCGACGTGCCGCTGGGCAAGAACGGCGACACCTACGACCGCTACCTCGTGCGGATGGAAGAGATGCGGCAGGCCAACCGGATCGTCCTCCAGTGCCTGGAGAAGCTCCCCGAAGGGCCGGTCATGGCCAAGCGGCCGCGCGTCTTGAAGTCCGCCAAGGAGTCCGAGGTCTACCACGGGATCGAGGGGCCGAAGGGCGAGATCGGCTTCTACATCGTCGGCGACGGCACTCCGCAGCCCTACCGCTGCCACGTCCGGGCGCCCTCGTTCATCAACCTCCAGGTGGTGCCGGAGATGTCGAAGGGCGCCCTGATCGCCGACCTCGTGGCGATCGTCGGCACGACCGACATCGTGCTCGGGGAGGTCGACCGATGATCGCCCTGACCGCACCGTTGGCCCTCTTCGATCCGCTCCGCCACGCGGTGGGCGACGACCTCTTCTACTGGGCGGTCTCGCCGGCGATCAAGATCCTCGTCCTGGTCTTCTTAGGCATCCTGCCGGTGATCACCTACCTGGTGCTGGCCGAGCGCAAGATCCTCGGCTTCATCCAGGCCCGGGTCGGCCCCAACCGGGTGGGCCCGTGGGGCCTCCTGCAGCCGATCGCCGACGTCATGAAGCTCCTCGTCAAGGAGGACACGCTCCCCATCCAGGCGGTCAAGTGGGCGTTCATCCTTGCCCCCTGCCTGGTCGTGGCGCCGGCCTTGATCATCTTCGCCGTCATCCCCATGGGCCCGCGGGCCGCCGGGGGCAAGCTCGCCTGGTACGTCACCGACGTCAACACCGGGGTGCTCGTCGTCCTCGCTCTCGCGACGATCGGCGTCTACGGCCTCATCATCGGCGGCTGGTCGTCGAACAACAAATTCTCGCTCATGGGCGGCCTGCGCTCGGCGGCGCAGATGATCTCCTACGAGGTGCCGCAGGGCCTCGCCCTGGTCGGCCCGCTCATGCTCGCCGGGACACTCTCGCTCGTCGGCATCGTCGAGGCGCAGGCCAAGGCCGGCTGGTGGTACCTCTTCCCGCAGCTCGTCGCCTTCTTCATCTACCTGGTGGCGGGGGTGGCGGAGAGCAACCGCAACCCCTTCGACCTGCCGGAGGCGGAGTCGGAGCTGGTGGCCGGCTTCCACACCGAGTACAGCGGCATGCGCTTCGCCCTCTTCTTCCTCGGCGAGTACGCCAACATGATCGTCATCTCGGCGGTGGCGACGACGGTCTTTCTGGGCGGCTGGCTGCCGCCCTTCCCGCACCTCTTGCCGTTCCTCCACGTCGTTCCCGGGATTATCTGGTTCTTCTTGAAAGTCGTCGTCTTCCTCTTCGCCTACATCTGGTTCCGCGGCACCTTCCCGCGCTACCGTTTCGATCAGCTCATGGACCTCGGTTGGAAGTGGATGATCCCCCTGGCGCTCTTGAACATCTTCGCCACCGGGTTGATCAAGCTGCTCTTGGCTCACCACCCTTGAGGTCGATAGAGGTCTTCCATATGGCTGCCATGAAGCGTTTCCTCGACAAGATCATGCTGCTCGACCTCTTCGCGGGTCTCGGCATCACGGCCAAGAACATGATGAAGAAGAAGGTGACGGTGCAATATCCCGAGGAGCGCTGGGAGCCCTCGCACCGCTTCCGCGGCATGTTCAGGCTCGACGAGGAGCGCTGCATCAAGTGCACCCTCTGCGCCAAGGACTGCCCGATCGACATCATCTACATCGACGTCAGCCAGCAGCTCAACCCGGAGACCAACAAGAAGGAAAAGGTGCTCGACCGCTTCGACATCGACGTCCAGCGCTGCATGTTCTGCGGCCTGTGCGAGGAGGGCTGCCCGACCGAGCCGAAGTCGATCTGGCTGACCACCAAGACCTACGAGCTCGCCTCCTACGACCGCTGGGACAACCTCTACGTCGACAAGGCGGAGCTCCAGGACTGGCGGGTGCGGCCGGCCTACACCGACGAGGAGATCGCCTAAGGCCATGGGCACCCTCTTCGCGCACGGCCCCGCGCTCCTCTTCTACCTCTTCGCCGCCCTGACGGTCGTCGGGGCGTTGGGGGTCGTGGCGCTCAAGAACCCGATGTACGGGGCGATCTCGCTCCTCGTCACCTTCCTGGCGGTCGCCGTGCTCTTTCTCCTCCGCCACGCCGAGTTCCTCGCCGTCGTCCAGGTCTTCGTCTACGGCGGCGGCATCATGGTGCTGTTCCTCTTCGTCATCATGCTGGTCAACCTGCACAAGCTGGGCGAGACGAAGATCTTCTGGCGGCAGTCGCCGGCCGCCCTCGTGCTCGCGCTGCTGCTCGTCGCCCTCTTCGGCTGGTTCTTCGTCCACGCCGCCTTCGGTCCCGCCTATACCCAGCCGCAGAATTTCACCGCGCTGCCCGGGAGCGTGGACGGCATGGCGGCCGGCAACTCCCAGGCGGTCGCCTGGAGCCTCTACCGCGACTACCTGCTGCCGTTCGAGATCGCCTCGATCTTCCTCCTCGTGGCGATGATCGGCGCGGTGGTCCTGGGGCGTAGGCAGTAGGAGAGAGACATGCTCGAGGTGACGACCAACCACTACCTGGTGGTGAGCTTCCTGCTCTTCGCCATCGGCCTTTCCGGCGTCCTGGTGCGGCGCAACATGATCACCGTGCTGATGTCGATCGAGCTCATCCTCAACTCGGTCAACATCAACCTGATCGCCTTCTCCTACCAGCACTCCGACCTGACGGGGCAGATCTTCGCGATCTTCACCATCACGGTCGCCGCCGGCGAGGCCGCCGTCGGGCTGGGGATCTTGATCGCTCTCTTCCGCCTGCGTGAGACGACCAGCCTCGACCGGGCCGTGGACCTTAAGGGATAACGATGGAGAAGCTGCTCTACGTCCTTCCGCTCCTCCCTTTCCTCGGGGCGCTTTTGAACGGCGTTCTCCTCCGCGGCCGCATCGGCAAGAACGCGGTCGCCTGGATCGCCTGCGGCAGCGTGGGGTTGGCGGCCCTCCTGGGGCTCGGGGTCATCGGCAGCTACGCCTCCCACGCCGCCCAGTATGCCGGGGGGTACGGCTTCGACCAGACCGTCTACACCTGGATTCCGGCCGGTGCCCTGCACACGGCCCTGAAGCCGGTCGTCGACTTCACGGTAGAGATGGGCTTCTTCCTCGACCCGCTCTCCTGCGTGATGCTCTTCGTCGTCACCTTCGTCGGTTTCTGGATTCACGTCTACTCCGTGGGCTACATGGCCCACGAGGAGGGCTTCCAGCGCTTCTTCACCTACCTGAACCTCTTCATGGGGGCCATGTTGATGCTCATCCTGGGCAACAACTACCTCGTGATGTTCGTCGGCTGGGAAGGGGTGGGGCTCTGCTCGTACCTCCTGATCGGGTTCTACTACAAGGAGGACTTCCCGCCCTACGCCGGCAGGAAGGCCTTCATCGTCAACCGGATCGGCGACTTCGCCTTCATGGTCGGGCTCTTCGCCCTGGTCGCCAACTTCGGCACGCTCAAGTTCACCGAGCTCTTCTCGCGGATCGCCAGCGACCCCGGGCTCGCCCTCTCGCACTATCACCTGGGGCTCAACCTGGCGAGCTTCGTCGCCCTCTGTCTCTTCGTGGGCGCCATGGGCAAGAGCGCCCAGATCCCCCTCTACGTCTGGCTGCCGGACGCCATGGCCGGTCCGACCCCGGTCTCCGCCCTCATCCACGCCGCCACGATGGTCACCGCCGGGGTCTACATGGTGACCCGCTCGAACGTGATCTATCGCCTGGCGCCCGGGGTGTCGCTCTTCGTCGCCATCATCGGCTGCGCCACTGCGCTCTTCGCCGGCACCATCGCCATCGCCCAGACCGACATCAAGAAGGTCCTCGCCTACTCGACGGTGTCGCAGCTCGGCTACATGTTCCTGGCGGCGGGCGTCGGCGCCTACCCGGCGGCGGTCTTCCATCTCGCCACCCACGCCTTCTTCAAGGCCCTCCTCTTCCTGGGCTCCGGCTCGGTCATCCACGCCATGGGCGGCGAGCAGGACATGCGGAAGATGGGGGGCTTGAAGAAGTACATGCCGGTGACCTACTGGACCTTCTGGCTGGGCACGGTCGCCATCGCCGGCATCCCGCCGCTCGCCGGCTTCTTCAGCAAGGACCAGATCCTGGGGGCGGTCGCCGCCAAGGGACAGTGGGCGCTCTATACCGTGGGTCTCTTGACCGCCGGCCTGACCGCCTGCTACATGTTCCGGGCGGTCTACCTGACCTTCGAGGGGGACTTCCGGGGCACCGAGGAGCAGCGCCACCACCTCCACGAGTCACCGAAAGTGATGACGATCCCGCTCATGGTCTTGGCGGTGGGCGCCGTCGTCGCCGGCTGGGTGGGAGTGCCGAAGATCGCCAAGTACGATTTCAACCTCTTCGCCCACCTCTTCGACCGGGTCCTCCGTCCGGTCCAGGGGCTGACCCCGGGCGAGCACGAGATCCACTGGGCGATCGAGGCGGGGTTGATCGCCCTCTCGGTCGTCGTCGCCGCCACCGGCTGGCTGCTCGTCGCCCGGCCGGTTTACCTCCGGCGTGGCCGGGGCGGCCTCGAGGGCGGCGAGGCCTGGGCCCGCCGCTTCCCGGGCTTGAACCGGCTGCTCGCCAACAAGTATTACGTCGACGAATTCTACGATGCCACCGTCATCCGCGGTTTCTGGGCGACCGCCCGCGGCCTCTTCCGCTTCGACTCCGGCGTCGTCGACGGCTTCTTCGTCCACGGCGCCCGCAACGTCACCCTGGCCTTCTCCAAGCTCTCCGGCCTCTTCGACAAGTTCGTCGTCGACGGCATCGTCAATATGGTCGGCTCGATTCTGACGGGCTTCTCGGCCCTCTTCCGCCGGGTGCAGACGGGGTACGTCTCGAACTACGCGTTGGTCCTGGCGGTGGGCATGTTCGCCCTCGTCTGCCTCTATCTCGTGCTACAGCGGGGATAGTGGCTTCGCTCTCAGGGGGAGTCATGTTCGACTGGATTCACAACGTCCCGATCCTCTCCATCATCTGCTACGTGCCGCTCCTGGGCGCGCTCTTCGTCATCTTCGCGATGAAGGGCGACACCCCGGAGCGGGCCGCCGGCATCGCCAAGTTCGCGACCGGGGTCGCCCTCGTCGACTTCCTGATCTCGCTGCCGCTCTGGTTCGCCTTCCAGCGCGGCGGCGAGCTCTTCCAGTTCAAGGAGAGCCACCCCTGGATCGAGTCGATCGGCGCCCGCTACGAGTTCGGGATCGACGGCATCGCGCTCCTCCTGATCCTCCTGACGACCCTCCTGGGCGTCCTCGCCTTCCTCTCCTCGTGGAGCGCCATCCACGTCCGGGAGAAGGAGTACTACATCTTCCTGCTCCTCCTGCAGACCGGGATGCTCGGCGTCTTCATGACCCTCGACTTCTTCCTCTTCTACGTCTTCTGGGAAGTCATGCTGGTGCCGATGTACTTCCTGATCGGCATCTGGGGTGGGCATAGGAAGCTCTACGCGGCGATCAAGTTCTTCCTCTACACCCTGGCGGGCTCGGTCCTCATGCTCTTGGGGATACTGGCCCTCTACTTCTACAACTCGACCGGCCTCCTGGGTTTCAAGGGTCTGGGGAACGCGCCGAGCTTCTCGGTCCTCCAGTTCCACGAGATCGGGCATTCGATTCCGGCCGGCCTCCAGTTCTGGATCTTCCTCGCCTTCTTCGTCGGCTTCGCCATCAAGGTGCCGATGTTTCCCTTCCATACCTGGCTGCCCGACGCCCACGTCGAGGCGCCCACCGCCGGCTCGGTGATCCTCGCCGGCGTCCTCTTGAAGATGGGGACCTACGGCTTCATCCGCTTCTCGCTGCCGATCCTGCCCGACGCCACCCGGGAGCTCCTGCCCTGGATGGCGGCGCTGGCGATCATCGGCATCATCTACGGTGCGCTGGT
>JAXDLD010000006.1:0-6923 GCA_034666805.1 Acidobacteriota bacterium | reverse complement strand
TGACTCTCCGGCCCGCCCCCTCTAGCATAGTGGCCCGCTGTCGGCGGCCGGAAGGCCTTACCGTCCGCGGGGAGAGGTGATCTCCAAAAGTTTGTCGGGCGACGCTCCTCAAAGGGCCGCATAGGGTTATAATGCGCTGGTTGATGCCGACGCGTGTCTAATGCGGTCTCCGGGGATGAGTCCCGTTCGCCGGATTCCTCCCGGAGAGCCGCAGCGATCCTTCGGGCCGATGCCTTGGGGCATGGGTCTGGAGCTTGCGCGTATGCCGTTGCGCCCATCGCTGTGCCGCGCCAAGAGGGGTTCGACTAGGGATGACGGAGAGGACGCACATGGAGATCACAGAGGTCAAGGTCTTTCCGATTAACGAGGACAAGCTCAAGGCATTCGTGTCGATCGTCTTTGACCAGTGCTTCATGGTCAACGACATCAAGATCATTCAGGGGCGGGACGGCCTGTTCATCAGCATGCCGAGCCGGAAGAAGAAGAACGGCGAGTTCAAGGACGTCGCCCACCCGCTGAACAACGAGACCCGTCGGATGATCGAGACCAAAGTACTGGCCGAGTACGAGCGGGTGCTGGCGGATCGCGGCGAACAGACGCCGGAGCTGTCGGCGGCCGTGCTGCAGCGGACCGAGATCGGCCTGGCGGCCGGGGCGCTCTCGGAGTCCGTGATGCCGAGTGGAATGCCGAGCGGGATGCCGCCGCCCGGAATGCCGCCTGGAATGCCGATCGAGAGGACCATGGAAGAGGTCGAGGAGATGCACCTCCGCGACTCCTTCTGGACCGTGACGTAAAGCTCCGGGTGCCAGTGCCAAGTACCGGCCCCGGGCTCGCAAGGCTCCTTCTAGCAGGCGTAAGAGGAGCCGCCAGCGGCGGGGATCAGCGGACGCGCGAGGGCCAGGCTCCGCGCGGCCGCAAGACTGGGGCGTCGCCAAGCGGTAAGGCACGGGACTTTGGCTCCCGCATCCGGAGGTTCGAATCCTCCCGCCCCAACCAGTTCGAGTAGCGAAGGAAACCCAGCGACAAGAGGTATCCTTATGGGCCGGCCCCGGCGGGGGGCCTCGCCTGCTCCTTAAAGCGCATCGTGAGGGGATCATGCCCGGTGACCTGAAGATTTTCGGCGGACGCTCGCACCCGGCCCTGGTGCAGGAGATCTGCGAGTACCTGAACCTCTCGGCGGGCAACGTCTCGGCCTTGAACTTCTCCGACGGCGAGATCTTCTGCCAGATCGACGAGAACGTCCGCGGCTCGGACGTCTTCATCGTCCAGCCGACCTGCGAGCCGGTCAACGAGAACCTGATGGAGCTCCTGATCCTGCTCGACGCCTTCAAGCGCTCGTCGGCGTCGCGGGTGACGGCGGTGATCCCCTACTACGGCTACGCCCGCCAGGACAAGAAGGACCGGCCGCGGGTGCCGATCACGGCGAAGCTCGTGGCCGACCTGATCTCGCGGGCGGGCGCCGACCGGGTGCTGACCATGGACCTCCACGCCGACCAGATCCAGGGCTTCTTCGACGTCCCCGTCGACCACCTGTTCGCCGCTCCGGTGATCCTGGAGGCGGTGCATAAGCTGGCCCTCCCCGACCTCGTGATCGTCTCGCCGGACGCCGGCGGCGTCGAGCGGGCGCGGGCGATCGCCAAGCGCCTGGACGTGGGGCTCGCGATCGTCGACAAGCGGCGGACGGCCCCCAACACGGCGGAGGTGATGCACGTGATCGGCGACGTCGAGGGGTGCAACACCCTGATCATCGACGACATCATCGACACCGCCGGCACTCTCACCAAGACGGTCGAGGCCCTGAAGGGCAAGGGGGCGCGCCGCATCCTCGCCGCCGGCACCCACGGCGTGCTCTCGGGCCCGGCCTTGACCCGCATCAACGAGTCGCCGCTCGAAGCGGTCTTGATCACCAACACGATCCCGGTCGAGAACAAGCTTTCCCGGACGACGAAGCTCAGGACTCTGTCGGTCGCGCCGCTCTTGGGCGAGGCCATCAAACGTATTCACGAGAACAGCTCGGTGAGCTCCCTCTTCGTCTAGAGGAGCCGCTGTCCAAAAAGAAGCGAGGAAAACCCCATGAGTGAACTTTCGATCGACGTAGAGAAGCGCACGGAGACCGGCACCAACGCCAACCGCCGGCTGCGGCAGAGCGGCAAGATCCCGGCCGTGGTCTACGGCGGCGGCAAGGACACGGTGCCGATCCAGCTCGACAGGAAGACCCTGCTCGACATGATGAAGTCGGGCCAGAACGAGAACGCCATCTTCCTCCTGAAGCTCGCCGACAGCGGCCAGGAGCGGCACGCCATGATCCACGACATGCAGATCAATCCCCTGACCCGGCAGGTCATCCACATCGACTTCCAGCGTATCGTGATGGACCAGAAGGTCCGGATCCAGGTCCCCGTCGAGCTCGTGGGCACGGCCTTCGGCGTCAAGACGGAGGGCGGCATGATCGATTTCGTCCACCGCGAGGTGGCGCTCGAGTGCCTGCCGGGCGACATCCCGCAGCACATCGAGCTCGACGTCACCGACCTCCACGTCGGCCAGCACGTCGAGGCGAAGGACCTGAAGCTGCCCGCGGGAGTGACGCTCGCGGAGGAGCCGGACCGCGTCATCGTCGCCTTGAGCCACACCAAGGCGGAGGAGTCCGCGGTGGCCGGGGAGGCCGTGGCCGAGCCCGAGGTCGTTGCCAAGCGCGGCAAGACCGAAGAGGGGGCGTAGGGTCTGGGCCGGCTCATCCTGGGTCTCGGCAACCCGGGCGAGCGCTACCGCGAGACCCGCCACAACGTCGGCTTCCTGGTCGTCGAGGAGCTGGCGCGGCGGCGCGGCGTGCGGCTCGGCGAACGGTCTGGTGAAAAGGCGGGCGAGGAGTGCCACTCCGTGGTCGGCCGGGACGGCGACCTCCTGCTCGCCCAGCCGCAGACCTACATGAACCGCAGCGGGTACGCCGCCCACTGCCTGGTCGAGCGCCACGGTTTCTCCCCCGAGGAGATCCTGGTGGTCTACGACGACATCCACCTGCCGCTCGGGCGCCTGCGCCTGCGCCGGGCCGGCAGCCCCGGCGGTCACCGGGGCATGGAGTCGATCGCCGAGGGCCTCCAGACCGACCAGATCCCCCGCCTCCGCCTCGGCGTGGCGGAGGAGGCCGGCCCGCCGCCGGGCGGCGACGCCCTGGTCGAGTTCGTCCTCAACCCCTTCACCGCGGAGGAACGGACCGTCGTCACCGAGATGATCGGCCGGGCCGCGGACGCCTGCGAGGCGTGGCTCACGCGGGGGATCGAGGCGGCGATGCAGGGGTGGAACGGCTGAGCGATCCCGGTCCCGCCCTTGCCTTCTCCCGCCCGATGTGTAGAATACAGGGCTCCACCACGGCGGGGCGGTATCGCTGCCACCGCCTTCCATCTCCTCTCTGTTCCGCCTTCGAGCGGGACCGAACCAGGCCATAGGGAGGTACTTAAGCACCCATGCGTACGTACGAGTTGATGTTCGTGGTCGATCCGCGCGTGGCCGACGAGGACGTCGTCGCCATGACGCAGGACTACCGGCACATGATCGAAGCCGGCGGTCTGGAGATCACCAAGGAAGAGAACTGGGGCCGGCGCAAGCTCGCCTACACGATCGACAAGATGAACGAGGGCAAGTACATCCTCTTCTACATCCAGAGCCAGGACGGCACGACCAAGCTGCACGAGGTCGAGCACCGCATGCGCCAGAACGACAAGGTCCTGCGCTTCCTGACGGTGCGCACCGACCTCGATCTGAAGCGCGCCGGCTCGCGGGTCTCCGTCGTCGAGCCGCCCATGCCCGCCACGGCCAGTCCGGCCGCCTCCCCGGCGCCTGCCGGTCCCCCGGCGACCCCGGTGACCGCCGGTTCCCCGGCGACCGCCGCTCCGACCGCGGCTCCGGCTGCCCCTTACCCCCCCGGTCCAACCGTCGAAGCCGCCTCGGGAAGGGAGGAGTAGACCATGGGCAGACCGAAGAAGGTCTTCTATCGCCGGCGCAAGGTCTGTAAGTTCTGTGCCGACAAGATCGACTACGTCGATTTCAAGGATGTCAAGCTCCTGCAGCAGTTCATCCCGGAGCGCTCGAAGATCCTGCCGCGCCGGATCTCGGGCACCTGCGCCCGCCACCAGCGCCTGTTGCAGACGGCGATCAAGCGGGCGCGTCACCTGGCGCTCATCCCGTTCACCACGGACTAGGAGGGAGGCGACGTGCAAGTCATTCTGTTATCCGACCAGCGTCACCTCGGCAAGCGTGGCGAGGTGGTCGACGTCAAGGCCGGACATGCCCGCAACTACCTGCTGCCGCAGGGGCTCGCCCTCGAGGCGACGAACGGCAACATCAAGTACTTCGAGCAGCAGCGGGCGAAGATCGACGCCCGGCACTCCCAGGAGCGGGAGGCGGCGCAGGCCATCGCCAACCAGCTGAAGGGGCTCACCCTCACCATCCCTAAGCGGGTGGGCGAGACCGAGACTCTCTACGGATCGGTCACCGCTGGCGACGTCGCCGACGCCCTGGAGAAGAAGGGTTTCACCTTCGACCGCCGGCGCCTCGACCTCGAAGGCGGCATCAAGAAGCTCGGCGACCACCCGGTCCGGATCGAGCTCCACCCCGAGGTGGTCGCTGAGATCACCGTCTCGGTGGTGGCCGAGCAGTAGCGCAAGACCCAGCGGGCCGGCGAAGCGATGGCGGACAGTCGAGAGGGGGAGGGGGAGCGTCGCGCTCCCTCCCTCGACGACTTCCTCGGCGAGCCGACCCGCGACCTCTCCGATTGGGCGTGGCTGTGGAGGGGGGACCGCGAGTTCCCCATCCGCAGCCATCGCGGCCTCCTCGGCCGCCTCTTGATCTCGGTCAAGCGCCTTTTTCGCCCCCTCGTCAAGGTTCCCCAGAACGACCTCTGGGAGCGCCAGCGGGTCTTCAACCTCATCTTGATCGAGTACCTCAGGAAGCAGGAGGAGCTCGACTTCGACCGCGAGGAGCGCCGCGACGCCCAGCTGGCGCGCCACCACGACCGGCTCGTCTACCTGGAGGGGCTCGCCTTCGAGGGGATCACCGACCTCATGCATCACAACGACGCGGTCTTCGCCCGCGTCGACCAGAAGCTCGACCAGTACCGCCGCGAGGTGTTCGATCTCCTGGGCGGCCTCGGCGCGGCCCTCGCCCGGGTCGAGCAGGAGGCGGCGGGAAAGGCGGGGACGCCGGACGCGGTCGAGCAGCTCGTCCGCATCCGCGAGGAGCACGCCTATATCGCCCTCGAACGGCGCTACCGCGGGACCCAGGAGGAGATCGCCGAGCGCATCTCGTTCTACCTCCCCTACCTGACCGGCAAGGGCAAGGTCCTCGATCTCGGCTGCGGGCGCGGCGAGGCGCTGGCGCTGCTCCGCGACCAGGGGGTGATGGCGGAGGGGGTCGACTTGAGCTCCCGGATGGTCGAGATCTGCCGCGAGCGGGGGCTCGTGGCGGAGGAGGGCGACCTGCTCGAAAAGCTTGCCCATGTCGCCGATGCCGCCCCGGGAAGCCTGGGCGGGGTGGTCTCCTTCCACGTCATCGAGCACCTGCCGCCCGAGGTCGTCGACCGCCTCGTCCGCCTGGCCTCTCGGGCCTTGGCACCCGGCGGCGTGCTGATCCTGGAGACCCCGAACCCGCTCTCCCTAGTCGTCGCGGCGCGCAACTTCTGGCTCGACCCCACCCACCGCCGGCCCGTGCACCCGGAGTCCCTGCGCCTGAATTACGAGCTCGCCGGCTTCGATCCCATCGAACGGATCGACCTCCGCCCCTTCCCGGCCGAGGAGCGGCTGCCGGAGATCGACCTCGCCACCCTGCCGCCCGAGCAGCGCCCCCTGGCCGACCGGATCAACCGGCTGCGCGACCGGATCGACGAGCTGCTCTTCGGATTCCAGGACTACGGGATGGTAGGGACGAAGCCTCTCCCGTAGCGGCTCGACTCAACCCGGCGGCGGGACGACCGTCCCCTCGTCGCCTTCGCCCACCACCTGACCTTCAGGGTTGGCCGCCGGCGGCTGGTCCGCTCCGGGCGGGGGCGCCCCCGGAGGGGTCGTGCCGGGCGCCATGGCCTCGCCCTGCTTGGGGATGTAGAAGGCGCGCTGCTGGTACCAGGGGAGGCTGGTGATCGTCTGCCAGCGGTTGTTGTACTGGCGGTTGGGCTCGGTGCCGGCGACGAATGCCTCCTGGAGGGCGCGGTCGGTGGTCTGACCCGAGAGGAGGCCGGTGTAGTACTCGACGTCCTTCATCACCACCCCCGGCGGCGGGGTGAACCTCTCGCCCTTGGCGATCCACCCCTTGGCGAGGCCGTCCTCGGCGATCGCCTTCCACATGGGGAGAGCGGCGACCGCGCCGCTCATCCCCGCCCCCAGCGACTTCTTCACGTCGTAGCCGATCCAGGTGAGGATCGTGTAGCGCGGGGTAAAGCCGATGAACCAGGCGTCCGAGAAGTCGTCCGTCGTGCCGGTCTTGCCCGCGATGTCGACGTCCAGGGTGTGGAGCTCGTAGGCCGTGCCGTGGTCGATGACCCCCTCCATCATGTGGGAGAGGACGTAGGCCACGGGAGGGCTGGTGGCGGTGCGGGTGGCGGGGAAGCGCTGCTCCATCACTTGGCCGTCCGGGGTGACGATGCGGTCGATCAGGTAGGGCTGGATGTAGGTCCCCTGGTTGGCGATCGTGGCGTAGGCCGCCGCCATCTCGATCGGCAGGAGATCGGCGGCGCCCAGGGCGATCGAGGGGTAGGCCGGCATCTGCGTCGCCACGCCGCAGCGGTGGGCGAAGTCGACCACCCTCCTGCCGCCCACGAGCTCGAACAGCTTGACAGCCGGCACGTTGATCGACTGCTCCAGGGCCCGGCGGAGAGTCACGATGCCGTAGCTCTTGTGGTAATAGTTCTGCGGGTGGTAGGAGAGCTTGCCGTCGGC
>JAXDLD010000005.1:0-6626 GCA_034666805.1 Acidobacteriota bacterium | reverse complement strand
TCGTCTGCGGCACCGGCCTCCTGAAACCCAACGTCAGCACCATGGTCGGCGAGCTCTACCCCGAGGGCGGGGCCCGGCGCGACGCCGGCTTTTCGATCTTCTACATGGGGATCAACCTCGGCGCCTTCGTCGCGCCCCTGATCTGCGGCCCCCTGGGCGAGCGGGTCAACTGGCACTACGGCTTCGCCGCCGCCGGCTTCGGCATGGTCCTCGGGCTCATCCAGTACGTCTTGGGCGGCCGTCACCTGGGCGACGCCGGCCTCAAGCCCAACGCCGGCATCGACCCGGCGGAGCGGAGAAAGTCGCTCCGCATCCTGGGCGTCACCGTCCTCCTCATCGCCGTCCTCGCCGGCACGGTCTACGCCCTCGGGTTCACGGCGCAGCAGCTCGCCGGCACCATGGGGATCATCATCGTCACCCTGGCGATCGTCTACCTCCTCTTCCAGTTGATCGCCGGCGGCCTCGACCCCGTCGAGAAGAAGAAGATGGTCGTCATCTTCATCCTCTTCCTCTTCTCGGCCCTCTTCTGGTCCGGCTTCGAGCAGGCCGGCTCCTCGCTCACCCTCTTCGCCCAGCGGTTGACCGATCGCCACGTCCTCGGCTGGGAGATCCCCACAAGCACCCTCCAGGCGGTCAACCCGGTGCTCATCATCCTCCTGGCGCCCGCCTTCGCGGCACTCTGGGTGTCGCTCTCCAAAACCGGGAAAGAGCCGTCGGCCCCGGCCAAGTTCTCCTTCGGCCTCCTCCTGGTCGGCTTGGGGTTCCTCGTCATGGCCGGGGCGGCGGTCCTCACCCGCGGCGGCGCCCACCAGGTGAGCCCGGTCTGGCTCCTCCTGACCTACCTGCTCCACACCTGCGGCGAGCTCTGCCTCTCGCCGGTGGGGCTCTCGACGGTGACCAAGCTCGCTCCCCACCGCAAGGTCAGCCAGATGATGGGGATCTGGTTCATGTCGATCGCGCTCGGCAACCTGATCGCCGGGCTCGTCGCCGGGCGCTTCAGCTCCTACCCACTGCCCCAGATCTTCGGCCTCGTCTTCGCCACCACGGCCGGCGCGGGCCTGATCCTCGCGTTTCTGATCAAGCCGATCCGTCGGCTGATGGGGGACGTGCACTAGGAACGGGCGTTTTACAGCTTGACCTGCATCCCCAGCTCGACCACCCGGTTAGGGGGGATGCGGTAGAAGTCGGTAGGACGGACGGCGTTCCTCACCATGACCGAGAAGAGGCGCTCACGCCAGCCCGAGCGCTGGCTCGGGATCAGGGTCTCCCGGGAGAGGAAGAAGGTGGCGCTCATGGGCGGGAGGTCGAGCCCCTGGGCGCGGGCGAGCTCCATCACCTCGGGGATGCTCGCGGCCTCCATGAAGCCGTAGCGCGCCGTCACCCGGTAGAAGCCCTTGCCCAGCTCCTCCAACCGGACCCGCTCCCGGCGCGGTACCTGCGGGATCTCCTCCGACAGGATGGTGAGCAGCACGACCCGCTCGTGCAGCACCTTGTTGTGCTTCAGGTTGTGGAGGAGCGCGGTGGGGGTGGCCACCGGGTCCCGGGCCATGAAGACCGCCGCTCCCGGCACCCGGATGGGCGAGCCGGGCCGCAGGTGGGCGACGAACTCCGCGAAGGGCAGGGCGCCCCGGGAGAGCTCGGCGGCGATCTGCTGGCGCCCCTTCTGCCAGGTGGACATCAGGCTGTAGACGACGAACCCCACGACCAGGGGGAACCAGCCGCCGTCCGCCACCTTGACGATGTTGGCGCCGAAGAAGGCGAGGTCGACGATGAGGAAGCCGACGGTGACGAGGCCGGCGGCCCACAGGGGCCAGTGCCAGACCCGCCGCGCCAAAATAAAGGCGAGGACGGTGGTGATCACCATGGTCGCGGTGACCGCGACGCCGTAGGCCGCCGCCAGCTTGTCGGAGGAGCGGAAGCCGAGCACCAGGCCGATGGTGGCGAACATGAGGACCCGGTTGACCCCCGGGATGTAGATCTGGCCGATCTCGTGGAGCGAGGTGTGGACGATCTCGATCCGCGGCAGGTAGCCGAGCTGCACCGCCTGGTGGGTGAGCGAGAAGGCCCCCGAGATCACCGCCTGCGAGGCGATCACCGTCGCCACCGTCGAGAGGGCGACCAAGGGGTAGAGCGCCCAGTCCGGGGCCAGGTGGTAGAACGGCTGCGCCGAGGCCTGGGGGTTGGCGACGAGGAACGCCCCCTGGCCGAAGTAGTTCAAGAGGAGGGCCGGGGCGACGATCGAGAACCAGTCGATCTGGATCGGCCGCGCCCCGAAGTGCCCCATGTCGGCGTAGAGCGCCTCGCCGCCGGTCGCCACCAGGAAGACGCTGCCGAGGACGAGGAAGCCCCGGCGGCCGTTGCTGGCGAAGAAGTGGAAGGCGTGGACCGGGTTGACGGCGGCGAGCACCGAGGGCACCCGCACCAGCCAGAAGAGCCCGAGGAGGGCGATGGTGGCGAACCAGACCAGCATCACCGGGCCGAAGATGGCGCCGATGCCGCCGGTGCCGCGGCGCTGCAGGGCGAAGAGGCCGATCAGGATGGCAATCGTGATCGGCACGATGTAGGGGTTGAAGAAGGGGGTCGCGACTTTGAGGCCCTCGACCGCCGAGAGGACCGAGATCGCCGGGGTGATCATGCCGTCCCCGTAGAGCAGGGCGGAGCCGAAGAGGCCGAGGGCGAGGAGGATCCACCCCCGCCGGCCCTTGCCGACCGCCGAGCGGACGAGGGTCATCAAGGCGAGGATGCCCCCCTCGCCGCGGTTGTCGGCCCGCAGCACGTAGACGACATACTTCAAGGTCACGGTGATGACCAGGGCCCAGAAGATGAGCGACAGCACCCCGAGGACGTTGGCGTGGGTGGGCGGGACCGCGTGCTCGCCGTGGAAGCACTCCCGCATCGAGTAGAGCGGGCTGGTGCCGATGTCGCCATAGACGATCCCCAGGGCGCCGAGCGAGAGGAGCGCCAGGCGCTTGCCGTGCGGCTGGCCGGAGTGACCTCTCTGGCTGGGCTCGTCGGGGGTTCGGCGCGTGGCCTCGGATGGAGCGGGCACGGGGCGGGAACCTATCACAGCCGGACTTGTATCCCCAGCTCGACCACCCGGTCGGGGGGGATGGAGAAGAACTCGGTCGGCCGCTGGGCGATCCGGGAGAGGAGCGAGAAGAGCTTCTCGCGCCAGAGCGCCATGCCGGGCTCCGGGGTGGGGAGGATCGACTCGCGGGCGACGAAGAAGAGGAGGTTTTGAGGGTCGAGGTCGAGCCCGCGGGCGCGGGCGAGCTCCAGGACCTCGGGCACCTCCGGCACCTGCTGGAAGCCGTGCCGGGCGGTCACCCGGTAGAAACCCCGGCCGAGCTCGGCGACCTCCACCCGCTCCTCCGCGGGGATCTCCGGCACCTCCTGGTTGAGCAGGGCGAGGAGGACGACCGTCTCGTGGAGAGCCCGGTTGTACTTGTAGTTGTAGCGCAGAGCATGGGGGGTGGCCTCGGCATTCCAGGAAAGGAAGACCGCGGTCCCCGGCACCCGCTGGCAGACCTCCGGCACGCCGCGGACGAAATCGTCGTAGGGGATGCGGTCGTGGGCGAGCCGCTCGGAGACCAGCTCCCGCCCCCGCTTCCAGGTCGCGAGCAGGGTGTAGATCACCGCTCCCACCGCCAGCGGGAACCAGCCGCCGTGCTCGATCTTGACCACGTTGGCGGCGAAGAAGGAGAGGTCGACCGCGAGGAAGAGGGCGGCGACCGGGGCGACGGCGGCCCGGCTCCAGCCCCAGCGGTGGCGCGCCACGACATAGGCGAGGATGGTGGTGATCCCCATCGTCGTCGTGACGGCGACCCCGTAAGCGGCGGCGAGGTTGGTCGAGGTCTCAAAGCCGAGCACGAGGCCGACGGTGGCAAGGGCCAACACCCAGTTGACGAACGGGATATAGATCTGGCCGATCTCCTCGGGCGAGGTGTGGACGATCTTGATTCGCGGGCAGTAGCCGAGCTGCACCGCCTGGCGGGTGAGCGAGAAGGCGCCCGAGATCACCGCCTGAGAGGCGATGACGGTGGCGAGGGTCGAGAGGGCGACCAGGGGGTAGAGCGCCCAGCCCGGGGCCAGGCGGTAGAACGGGTTGTCCGCGGCGGCCGGCTGGGTGAGCAGGAAGGCGCCCTGGCCGAAGTACTGGAGGAGGAGGGCGGGGAGGACGAGGGTGAACCAGGCGAGCCGGATGGGGCGCTTGCCGAAGTGCCCCATGTCCGCGTAGAGCGCTTCGCCGCCGGTGACGACCAGGAAGACCGAGCCCAGGGTGAGGAACCCCCGGCCGCGGTTGGCGGCGAAGAAGCGGAGGGCGTGGACCGGGTTGACGGCGCCCAGGATGCGCGGCGCCTTCCAGATCGCGGCGAGCCCCATGACCGCCAGACAGGCGAACCAGACGAGCATCACCGGGCCGAAGATCCGGCCGACCTTGGTGGTCCCGCGGGGCTGGATGAGGAAGAGGCCGGCGAGGATGACAATGGTGATCGGCACCACCAGGTGGCGGACGACCGGCGCCGCGATCTCGATCCCCTCGACCGCCGAGAGGACCGAGATGGCGGGGGTGATCATGCCGTCGCCGTAGAGGAGGGCGGCGCCGAAAAGCCCGAGGGCGACGAGCACCCACCGCTTCTCCGCGTAGGAGCGGAGCTCCGGCGGCACGAGCGCCATCAGCGCGAGGATCCCCCCCTCGCCGCGGTTGTCGGCGCGCATGACGAAGATCAGGTACTTGACCGAGATGATGAGGAGGAGCGACCAGAAGACGAGCGAGAGGATGCCGAAGACGTTGCCCGGGGTGGCGGGGAGCCCGTGGGCGCTGTGGAAGCACTCGCGGAGAGCGTAAAGGGGGCTCGTGCCGATGTCGCCGTAGACGATCCCCAAGGCACCGAAGGCGAGCGCCAGGAGGCGGCCGCGCTCACCAGGTTTCTCCACGCCTCCCACCTCCCTTAGGACGGACGGGGGGCCCGTGCCCGGGCTCCCCCCCATGCGGCGCGATCCGCTACTTCGAGACGGGCACCTCGGCCTCGACGTTGATCCGCTCCGCGAGCTTGGTGAGCTTCTTGTCGGCGTCGCCCTCCTCGTCCAGGGTCTGCTGGAGGAGCTTGGCGGCCTCCTTCTCGCCGAGGAGCTGGGCATAGGTGCGGACGGTGCCGTAGCCCGCCATCTCGTAGTGCTCCACGTGCTGGGCGGCGGAGATGATGCCGGCGTCGAGCACCTCGGGAGCCATGTCCTCCTCGAGCAGCTCCTTGCCGTCGGCGAGCACCCCCTCCATCCCCTTGCACTTCTTCCCGGTGCCCTTCTTGCCGAGCTTCTCGAAGATCTGGTCGAGCCGGGCGAGCTGCTCCTTGGTGACGTCCAGGTGCTCCTGGAGCCCGGCCTTGAGCTCGGGGCTCGTGGCCGCCTTGATCATCCTCGGCAGCGCCTGGATGATCTGGCGCTCCGCGCTGTGCAGGTCCCGAAGCTCCTCGACGTACAGTTTCTGCAGGGTATCGATCTCCATGCTGTGGCCCTCCAATGAAAAGGGCTTTATTGCCCCACTTGAGAACGGAGAGCAAGAGGGATGCCACGCCCCCTCTTCCAGATACAATCCACGGCGTGCCCCCCGCTTCCGGAGCCGTGCTCCCGGCCCTCGCCCGGTTCGTCCTCCGCGTCTTCTTCCGCGACGTGGAGGTAGTGGGGGCGGAGCGCATCCCAAGGGACCGGCCGCTCGTCCTCGTCGCCAACCACGTCAACGGCCTCGTCGACCCGGTCCTGATCCTCGGTCCCCTCCCGGTCCGGCCCCGCTTCCTCGCCAAGAGCACCCTGTGGAAGATCCCCGTCCTCGCCCAGCTCCTGAACGCCGCGAGAGCGATCCCGGTCTACCGCCGGCAGGACGCCGGGGAGGCCGGGGAGGCCGGTGCCGCCGCGGGCCGCAACGACGAGACCTTCGCCCGCTGCCACGAGGCGCTGGCCGAGGGCGGCGCGATCGCCCTCTTCCCCGAGGGGACGAGCCACAACGAGCCCACGCTCCAGCCCCTGAAGACCGGGGCGGCGCGGATCGTCCTAGAGGCGGAGCGGAGGCTCGGTCCGCTGGGGGCCCGGATCGTCCCCGTGGGTCTCACCTTCGACGAGCGCGGCCGTTTCCGCTCCCGCGCCCTGATCCGGGTGGGGGAGCCGCTCGACCCCGCGCCCGAGCTCTCTATCTACAGGCAAGACCCCATGGCGGCCGGGAGGGCGTTGACGGCCCGGATCGACCATGCGCTCCACGGGGTGACCCTCAACTACCCCTCCTGGGACGAAGCGCGCTTGATCGCCCGCGCCGCCGACCTCTTCGCCCGTCCTGGCCTGGAGCTGCCCCACGGCCGGACCCTGGCCGAGACCTTCAACCTTCACCGCGCCTTCCTGGAGGGCTACCAGGAGATGAAAGCCCGCTGCCCCGAGGAGGTCGCCGCCGCGGCCCGAGCGGTCCAGGACTACGACCGCCTTTTGCGGGCGTTCCACCTGCGGGACGACCAGGTCGCCTCCGCCTACCCGGTCTCCCCCGTGGCCCGTTTCGTGGGCAGGACCCTTTTCCGGCTCCTCGTCTACCTCCCCCTGGCGGCGGTGGGGACGCTCCTCAACCTCATCCCCTACCAGATCGT
>JAXDLD010000004.1:0-7604 GCA_034666805.1 Acidobacteriota bacterium | reverse complement strand
AGTTCACCAAGGATTTAGAGACCGCCGGCGAGCAGATGCCGAACGTCAAGAAGGAAGGGGTGCCGCTCGGCGAGATCTGCCCGCTCGACGGCGGTCAGCTCCTCATGCGCTTCGGCCGCTTCGGAGCTTTCGTCGCCTGCAGCAACTATCCCGAGTGCAAGTACACCCGCGAGCTCAACGCCCCCGCCGCGGCTCCGGCGGGCGGGGCGGCGGCGAACGGGGACGCGGCCGGGCCTGAGCCGGCGGCTGAGGAGGAGGTTCCGGTCTGCCCGGACTGCGGCCGGCCGATGCAGATCCGCCGCAGCCGCTTCGGCACCTTCTGGGGCTGCACCGGCTACCCGGAGTGCAAGGGGATCCTGAAGACCGGCCCCAAGCCCGAGGCGCCGAAGCCGACCGGGGTGCCCTGCCCGGAGTGCGGCAAGGGCGAGATCGAGGAGAAGCGCTCGCGGCGAGGCAAGACCTTCTGGTCCTGCAACCGCTACCCCGACTGCAAGTTCTCGCTCTGGAAGAAGCCCGTCGCCAAGGAGTGCCCCGACTGCGGCGCCCCCTTCCTCCTGGAGAAGGTCACCAAGAAGCTCGGCGCCCAGCTCATCTGCAACACCGAGGGCTGCGGCTACGCCGAGTCCTACGAGCCCACTGTCGAGACGGCGCCCGAGCCCGCGGCGGTGGGGTAAGGTAGTAAGGTAGGGGCCGGGATTCCTGAGAGGAGGCCCGGCCCATGCGCCCCACCCAACTCCTGCTCGTCGCCGCCGTCCTGACTTTCCAGCCGCCCCCGGCCGGAGCCGATCTCCTGGTCGCGAGCAACGCCCTGTCGACCGTCGAGCGCTTCGACCTCGCGACCGGCGCCGCGCTTGGCTCCTTCGTGCCGGCGGGCTCCGGGGGCCTCACCAACCCGGACGGCATGGTCTTCGGACCAGACGGTAACTTCTATGTCTGCAGCGAGCGGACGAGCACCGTCCTCCGCTACGACGGCAAGACCGGCGCCCTCCTCGGGACCTTCGTGCCGAGCGGCAGCGGCGGCCTGGACATCTGCGAGTACCCGGCCTTCGGAGCGGACGGCGACCTCTACGTCAGCAGCACCCACGCGAACGCCGTCTTCCGCTACGACGGCAAGACCGGCGCCGGGAAGGGCGCCTTCGTCCCCGCCCGGAGCGGCGGCCTCGACACCCCGAGCGGCATCGTCTTCGGCCCCGACGGCAACCTCTATGTCAGCAGCACCGAGAGCCACCAGGTGCTCCGCTACGACGGCCGGAGCGGCGCCTTCCTCGGCGCCTTCGTCCCCGCCGGCGGCGGCGGCCTCCAAAAACCGGTCGGCCTGACCTTCGGGCCCGACGGCAATCTCTACGTCAGCAGCCTCTTCACCCACCAGGTGCTCCGTTATGACGGCCGGACGGGAGCGTTTCTCGACGTTTTCGTGCCGGCGCGGAGCGGCGGGTTGAACGGCCCCTACGGCCTCGGCTTCGGTCCGGACGGCAACCTCTACGTGGTCAGCATCAGCTCGTCCCAGGTCCTCCGCTACCGCGGCAGCGACGGGGCGTTCCTCGGCGCCTTTGCCACCGGGCTCCCCCTGTTCTTCCCCACCTACCTCGTCTTCACCCCCTCCGCCGCCCCCGCCTGCCAGGACGACGCGACCCACCTCTGCCTGACCGGCGGCCGGTTCCGGGTCGAGGTCGCCTGGCAGACGCCGGACGGCAACGCCGGAACGGGCGAGGCCGTGCGGCTGACCGCGGACAGCGCCTACTTCTGGTTCTTCAGCCCGGGGAACGTGGAGATGATCGTCAAGGTGCTCGACGGCTGCGCCTTAAACAGCCGCTTCTGGGTCTTCGCCGGCGGCCTGACCAACGTCGCCACGACGCTGACCGTCACCGACACCCGGAGCGGGGCCGTCAAGACCTACCGCAATCCCCAGGGAACGGCGTTCGCCCCGCTCCAGGACACGGCCGCCTTCTCGACCTGTCCCTAAATCAGCTCCAACTCCCTCTTGGCTTGCTCCATGCTGTGGTAGCATAGAAGCATCCACCCGAAGTATGGGGTAAGGGAGGCAGTGATGCGCAAGCAGGCTTGGCGGATCGGTACCCTGGCTCTCTCGCTGGCGCTCATGGGAGCGGCGGCGCGCGCGGACATCCTGGACCAGATCTCGGTCACCTTCCAGGTGAGCCCACGGCTCCCCACGACGCGCGACCCGGTCCGGCTCTCCGCCGCCATCACCTGGCACGGATGCCCGATCGTCTTCCAGGAACCGGTGGTAGAACCGGGCAATCAGGTCGTGCTCCGGGCCGCGCCCATCAACCCCGTCCCTTGCCCCAGCCCGGGCTTCCAGACCTACCGCTTCACGGGCACCCTGCCGCCGCTCCCCCATGACAGCTACACGGCGGTCCTCCGATTCACCGGTCTCAACGCCGCCGAGGAGTCCTTCACCGTCTCCGAGCCCGGGCCGGGGCTCTCTCTCCTGGGCGGCCACTTCGTCGCCAATCTGAGCTGGAGCGAGAACGGGAAACCCCAACCCGCCTTCGCCGTGCCCCTGACCGGGCAGTCCGGCTACTTCTGGTTCTTCGACAGCCGGAACATCGAGGTCACCGTCAAGGTCCTGGACGGCCGTTTCGTCAACGGCCACTACTGGGTCTTCGTTGCCAGCATGACGGACGTGCCCTTCACCCTCACGGTCAGCGACCCGAGCGGCCCCACCCGGAGCTACGTCAGCCCGGCGGGGAAAAACACCAACTTCATCGACGTCGCGGCCTTCTAGCCCGACCGACCCGGAGGAAAGCGATGCCAGGCAAAAGTCTCCCCCTCGCTCTCGCCCTCGCCCTGGGTCTCGCGGCGACGGCCGGAGCGCAGTCGAGCCTCACGGTGATCCCGATTCGCCCCACTCCGGACGAGCGACCGCTCTTCTCGTTGGTCTACACGACGCCTTTGGGAGAGTGCAACCCCTATTTTACGCCTCTCCCGACGATCGCCGGGAGCGTGATCACGTTCCACGGCACCCCCACGGTCGACCCTTTAAGCCCGAGCTGCCAGGGGACCTATCGGACCGAATGGCAGATCGACCCCCTGCCGGCCGGGTTCTACAGAGCCCGGGTCGAGGTCGGCGGCCGCGAGATCGCCGCCCGCGACTTCGAGATCGCGCTACCCCCTCTGTCCCCGCCCCCGCTCCCACCGGCTGTCCTCACCGTCGACCCCCGGCTGCCCACGACGAGCGACCTGATCACCCTGTCCGCGACCGTGGCGACGAACTGCCCGACGGCGTTTGGGATACCCCTGCTTCTCGGCCCCAACATCGTGCTGCAGGCGAGCGTCGGCCCGGTCCAGTCCTGCACCGGCCCCACGACCCGCAACTCCGCACAGGCCACGATCGGGCCCCTGCACGCCGGGGCCTACATCGTATATCTCGAGATCAATGGCCAGGTTGCCGAGAGCCAGGGGATCACGGTCCACCCGCGGGCCACCACGCTCCCCCTGGTGGACGGCCGCTTCGCGGTGACCCTGTCCCGGCCGGCCCCAAGCCCCAACACCCCGGGCTTCGCCGTCCCCCTGACCGACCAGTCCGGCTACTTCTGGTTCTTCGACGCCACCAACGTCGAGGTCACCGTCAAGATCCTCGACGGCCGGCCGGTCAACGGCCACTACTGGGTCTTCGTGGCGAGCATGACGAACCTCCCCTTCACCCTCAGCATCCAGGACCTCGGAAGCCCGCTCTGCGGCCCCGGCGGGTTCGGCTGCCCGGTGAAGGTGTACACGGCGAAGCCGGGGGTGAACGAGAACTTCATCGACGTCGGAAGCCTGTAGGGGCAGCGGGTCCGCTAGACTAGGGGCGTGCCGGCCTACGACGTGGTCATCCCCGCCCGCAACGAGGAATCCACCGTCGGCGGCGTGGTGCGGGCGGCGCGGGGGGCGCGGGGGGTTGGACGGGTGGTGGTGGTGGACGACGGCTCGACCGATCGCACGGCGGCGGCCGCTCGCGCTGCCGGAGCGACCGTGGTCTCGGCGCTCTCGACCGGTGACAAGGGACGCGCCTTGGCCCTCGGGGTCGAGGCCACTTCGGAGGACGTCGTGGTCTTCTTTGACGCCGACATCCTCGGCACCCTCCCCCTCCACTTCGAGACCCTGGCCGGCCCCATCCTCGCCGGCGGCTGCGTCCTCTCCTGCGGCATCGTGGACTATGGCTGGAAGAGCCCGTTCTTCCTCCGCCTCCCTCCCATCACCGGCCTCCGCGCGGTCAAGCGCGAGGTCTTCGCCGCCATCCCCCCCGAGAACCGGAACGGCTTCCGGATCGAGATCATGATCAACGAGGTGGTCGCCCGGGGGGGGCTGCCCTCCGCCATCCGGGTGCTCACCGGCCTCGCCCACCGCTCGAAGATCGACAAGGTCGGCTGGCGGCGCGGCCTGCCCTCCCACCTCGCCATGACGGCGGAGCTCCTGGGCTGCCTCAAGACCGTGCCCCTGTGGACCTACGGCGCCTATCTCTCGCACCTGACCGTCCTACCGCCGGCCGACCCCGGGCGGCGGAAATCATCCGCCCCCCTCCTCACTCCGTAGGTAAGGACATGACGAAGACACAAAAATCTCTCCTCGCCCTCGCTCTCGCCGGCCTCGGATGGGTCGCGGCTCGCCCGGCGACCGCCGCCCCAGCCGCCGCCGCCCAGGCAACCGGCTCCGCTCCCGATTACGCCCCCTGGGGCGAGCTGCTGTCGAAGTACTACGACCCGGCCCGGGGGATGGACTACGGGGCCCTCAAAGCGAAAGACGCCAAGACCCTGGAGAGCTTCAAGAAACAGCTCGCCCAGGTCGATCCCAAGACGCTGTCGAAGAAGGACCAGCTCGCCTACTGGATCAACCTCTACAACGTCAACGTCGTCTCGACCGTCGTCGAGCACTACCCTATCGGGTCGATCAAGGACCTCTCGACCGATCCCATCATCCGCCTCAATGTCTTCAAGAAGGACACGGTGCCGGTCAAGAGCGGGATGATCGCGTTGAACGACGTCGAGAACGACCGCATCCGCGCCGGCTTCCACGACCCGCGCATCCACTTCGCCATCAACTGCGCCGCCCAGAGCTGCCCGCCGATCCGCTCCGAGCCCTACACCGGGGCCAGGATCGACGAGCAGCTGGACGACCAGGTGCAGAAGTTCTTGACCGGCCCGCACGGGGTGAAGATCGAGAAGGGCGTCGTCCACACCACCAAGATCATGGACTGGTTCGGCGACGATTTCGATAAGTGGGCGGGCGGGAAAGTTGCATTCTTGAAAAAGCACCTGCCCGCCGACAAGGCCCGGCAGATCGGCAACGACGTCGACTTCAAGTATGACGATTACAGCTGGAAGCTGAACGACGCCAAGAAATGACCGGCATGGGAGAAGCGGTATGAAGCGACAGCCCGTGCTTGCCAGAGCCTGGGAGCTGCTCAAGGACCCCGCCACGCCGGAGAAGCGCCGCATCCTGAAGGAGCGCTGGGCCGGCCTCGACCCGGCGCTCCGCCTTCCCGGCCAGGGCCTGGGCCAGAAGGCCACCGGCTGCGGCGCCACGGTGGGCATCAAGCCGCGCTGCGACTTCGCCTGCACCGGCTGCTACCTGGGGAGCGACGCCAACCGCATCCCCGACCTGCCGGTCGAGGCGATCTACCGCCAGCTCGACGAGCTGCGCCGCTACCTCGGTCCCAAGAGCAATGTCCAGATCACCGACGGCGAGGTCACCCTCCTGCCCGTCGAGGAGCTGACGGCGGTGCTCCGCTACGCGCGAGAGATCGGCGTCATCCCCATGGTGATGACCCACGGCGACCAGCTCCGCCGGCAGCCCGGCCTCCTCGAGCGGCTGATGGTCGAGGGCGGCCTGACCGAGATCTCGATGCACATCGACACCACCCAGCGCGGCCGGGACGGCTTTCGGACCCCGCCCGCCACCGAGCGCGAGCTCCACCCCGTGCGCGAGGAGATCGCCGGGATCGTGCGGACGGCCCGGCGGCGGACCGGTCTCCCGCTCCGCACCGCCGCCTCCGTGACCGTCACCCGCGACAACCTGGCCGGAGTGGCGGACATCGTCGGGTGGACGGTCGCCAACCGCGATGTCTTCAGCATCCTCAGCTTCCAGCCCCTGGCCCAGGTGGGACGGACGAAGAAAGATCTCGAGGGGGTGAACGGCGCCGAGCTCTGGCGGGAGGTCTCCCGCGGGGTCGAGCGCTACGGGATCGACCTGGAGGACGCCGCGTCCATGCACTTCGGCCACCCCGAGTGCACCCGCTTCGTCCCCGTCGTCGCCCTCGAACAGCCGGGAGAGGAGCCGCGACTCTTTCAGATGATCCGCGACCGGCCGGAAGACCTGGCGGTGATGGAGG
The DNA here is from genome assembly GCA_034666805.1 of Acidobacteriota bacterium. Classification (GTDB taxonomy): domain Bacteria; phylum Acidobacteriota; class Thermoanaerobaculia; order Multivoradales; family UBA5704; genus DASQPA01. Next base: position 1,273 of record JAXDLD010000004.1, on the reverse strand, counting down.
AGTTCTTCGCCCGCGGTATCGGTGGGGCGGCCTTCCGCGACGACTCGAAGATCGAGATGGTGGCGCGCGGCGCCGGCATGATCGGGCGGGCCCCGGGCTGGATGTTCGGCCCGGTGCGGCGCTGGGCCGGCGGGCGGATCCGGGAGGAGGCTGGGACGACCCTCGGCCGGCTGCTCTGGGACGCCGTTCGCGGGCGGGTCCGGGTGGATGGCCTGACCCTGATCAGCCACCACTTCATGAGCCCCGAGGAGCTGACGACCGATCTCGGCAAGGAGCGGCTCGCGGCCTGCGTCTTCCGTCTGCCGGTCAATGGGGAGATGATCCCGATGTGCGAGATGAACGCCGGAGGGGTCCGCGACCGGGTCTACGCCGAGATCGCCGCATCGGCGACATTGGCCACGCCGGGACGACCCGCCGCCGAACCGCTCAGGGCTGCCCGTTGACCGAGGCCCGGAAGCGATTCCAGATCGCCTCCCGGTCGAAATCCCGGATCACCCGGACCGGCCGTCCTCCCCGCCCGTGCTCGACGAGCATCCGCGCCCCGAGGCGCGCCGTCGTCGCCTCGACATGAACGTGCTCCGGAGAGACCACATAGGCCGCCGCCAGGAGGTCGAAGAGGGCGATGCTGCCCCGGGCCTTAAAAAGGCGGCTCCGCCAGAGCCAGCGCCGGGCTCCCCGGCGCAGGTGCTCGCCGAGCGGCCCCGTAAGCTGCCGGAGCTCCCGCGGACCGGCGCGCAGGCGGCGGGCGACGTCGAGCGGCACGATCGTCAGCGGGAGGGCCGAGGCAAAGACCGCCCGGGCCGCCGCGCGGTCCTGGGTGAGGTTGAACTCCATGGGCCAGAAAGGCGGCCAGCGCCCCCGGGAGGTGAGGTTGCCGCCCACCAGGACGACCTCTGCGATGCGCGGGGCCAGGCCCTGGGCCAGGACGGCGGCGAGGTTGGTGAGCGGCCCGAGGGCGATCCAGCGCACCGGCTCGCCTGGACCCGCCCAGAGATCCGCGGCCTCGTCGATCCGCTCTGCCGGTTCCCCCGCTGCTTCCGCTCCCACCCCCCCCACCCCCCGGAGATGCCGTCCGCGGTAGCCGGCGAGATCCCCCAGGGTCCGGTTGTTGGCGAACGCCCGCGCCTCGTCGGTGTTGCCGGCGACGCTCGCCAAGCCGGCGACGGGGAGGCCGCTCGTCAGGAGCGCGGCCAGGGCGAAGCCGTCGTCCACGTCGCCGGACGGCGATCCCAGGGCGTTGTCGCTGTCGATGAGGAGCATTTCCTTTGATCGC
>JAXDLD010000003.1:0-3884 GCA_034666805.1 Acidobacteriota bacterium | reverse complement strand
GCTCCCGCCAAGAGAACGCCTGCTACCCCTTCGGGAGGTCGGGGAGGCCGGGGGCCGCCGGCGGCCATAGCCCTGTAGGAGAGGGAGATGGACGGCGCGTCCCCGCCCGGAGATAAATCTCCGGGCTATGAGTTGCGCCGGATGAATCCGGCTTTTGTGTGGACGGAACTGCTGTGCAGGTATGGGCGGTTTCCGGTCTATGCGGTGCGCTCCAGTGCCGGGATCGTCGTCCTCTGCCGGTGATGATCCTTCTGTTGCAGGACGTAGGACACGTGGTTGGAGAGGCGCTTCAAGTCGAGGGTGAAAGCTCCGTACTCTTCCTGCCAGAAGAAAGCCGGCCGGGTGGGATGGGCCTTGTTGAACAACGCCGAAGAGGCGGCCTTCACCTGCCCAACGAAACGGGCGACGGCCAGCTTGGGCGGGATGGAGACCACCATATGGATGTGGTCCTCGGTCCCGTCGAGCGCGAAGACCTGCGCCTCGAGCTGCACCGACTTGCTGCGGAGGAGACTATGGACGATCGTCTCGGTCTCGGGCGTCAGCAAGGGTTCCCGTCCCTTCGTCGTCCAGACGAGGTGAAACAAGAGCTGGCAGTAGGGCACGGCTCTCCCTTCGAGAACTGTTTCCGCAATCCTACCCTCGGACAGGTAAAACATCCCAACATCGCAAAGCTGGCTTCAGCCAGCGCAACTCATAGCCCGGAGATTTATCTCCGGCGGAGCTCCCGCCAAGAGAACGCCTGTTACCCCTTCGGGAGGTCGGGGAGGCCGGGGGCCGCCGGCGGCCATAGCCCTGGAGTTGCTCCGGATGAATCCGGCTTTGCGTGGCCCGGAGCGCTAGAGACAGAACCGGAAGTGCCCGGCGAACTCCGCCAGCGCCTGCGGATCGGCCGGGCTCCCCGCCACGTCGTCGCTCACCGCCGGTGCTCCGGGGTGGGGATCGGGTCCGAACCATAGCCCCAGCCGGGTGCGCTCGTGGTCGGGGCAGTCGACTAAGAAGAGGGTGGCAATCCCGCGGACGGTCTGCCCCTGGACGTTCATCTCGCTCCGGCTGGCGGAGTAGAGGAGGGGGATGCCCCGGACCTCGATCCGGCCGCGCCGCAGGAGCTCACCCTGGCGCATGTCGACGTTGGCGCGCTCCATCCAGTCGGGCCGTCCGCCTTCCCCCGTGAGATAGCGGCGGACATCGCGGTCGCGCTCGCCGAGCCGGCGGGAGCTCATGTAGAGGAAGCCGCGCTGGCGGAACGGGTGCTCCCGGGAGACGCCGCCCTGGGCGGGGTCGAGGTCGGAGAGCATGGCCATCTGGAGGAAGAAGGAGATCGAGTACGCCCCCATCGGGTAGTAGCCGGGCGGCAGGTCGCGATAGTGGAGGACGGCGCGGGTGCGGGCGTCCCGATAGGCGGGGTCTCTTAGGCCGCGCTTGAAGTCCTCCCCCTGGAGATAGGCGAACCAGGTCATCCCCACGAAGCCTAAGAGGACGAGCGCCACCAAGAGGCCGCAGCCGCAGCCGAGCCACGACGGCTGCCGGCCCGGGCGCCCCCCCGGTCCCGACGTCGGCACTGGTTCTCCGGTGGGGGTGCCGGGCGGCATGGCGACTTACATCTTGTCGGGCGTGGGGATGGCGAGGAGACCGCAGAGGGTCTCCAGGCCGCGGCGGAAGGCCTGGACGGCGGCGAGCCGGGCGGCACGTACCTGGGGGTCCTTCTCCTGGAGGATCGGGTGCTTGTGGTAGACGGCGTTGAAGCGCTGCGCGAGCTCCAGGGCGTGGCGGGCGACGAGCGACAGCTCGAGCCCCTCGGCGCCCCGTTCCACCGCCTCGCCGGTCTGGGCCACGGCGAGCACCAGGTCCCAAAGGTCCTCCGGAAACAGCTCAGGAGCCAGCCCGGCGGCCTCCTCGGCCGTCACGGTGTCGGGCAGCCCCTCTTCCGCCAGGCGCCGGCGGATGTTCTTCGCCCGCACGAGCGAGTACTGGAGGTAGGGACCCGATTCCCCCTCGAAGGAGAGCGCCTCGTCGAAGTCGAAGGCGATCACCCGGTTGGTCGTCGCCTTGACCATGAAGAAGCGCAGGGCGGCGATGGCGATCTGGTGGGCGAGGAGGTCCAGGTCCTCGCCCGGCATGGCGCGGTCGCGGGCCGCGATCTCCTCCCGGCTCTTGGCCTCCAGCCGGTCGATCAGGTCGTCCGCCTTGACCCCGATCCCCTTCCTCCCCGACATCTCCAGGGTCTTGTCCTCCGCCTCCTCGGCGAGGAAGCCGAGGAGCCGGGCGGTGGCCGGCGAGAGCGCCACCATCTCGTAGGCGAAGTGGACCGAGCGCTCCGCCTCCTCCGGGTGGCCGAGGGACTCCAGGCCCGCCCGCACGATCTTCTGGAGATAGCTCTGGCGGGTGTCGATGACGTTGATCGCCCGGAAGGCGCGGCCGAACTCGGGGTGCCCGGGCTCGCCCGCGGAGGCCGGCGCGGTGGTCTCCCAGAGCCCCTCCTCCCGCCAGAACCGGTAGGCGAAGTCGCTCCCCAGGAGGCCGAGCTTCCAGAGTTGGTAGGCGATGTCCTTGCCGACATAGGTCACCGTTCCGTCCGAGCGGACGATCACCTTGTCCGGGTCTTCCAGGCCGGCGAACTCCGCGCTCTGGGAGAGCGGCATCACCCAGCAGCTCTTGTTCTTCCCCTCCTTTTCGAGGAGCACGGCGCCGCTCTCCTTGAGCAGGCCGAAGGCGTGCTCGAAGAACTGGAGCCCGAGGATGCTGCTCTCGCGGGTGAGGAGGTCGTAGCCGACGTCCAGCCGGCGCATGGTGGCGAGGTGGCAGTGGACGACCCGGCGGGCCACGAGGCGCGCCATCCCGGCCCGCTCCCCCTGGCCGGTCTCCATCTCATGGAGGGTGGCGCGGCGGAGCTTCTGCCCTTCGGGCTTGCCGGCCTCGCTCTCGTACCACTGCCCGACCTCGCTGTAGAGGTCCCAGCAGTAGTAGTCGAAGGGCTCGGGGAGCGCCTCGACGTCGGCCGCTCCGAGGTGACGGAGGTCCAGGAACCCGACGACGACGTCGGCGAGCTGGACCCCGGTGTCGTCGATGTAGTTCTCGACCTCGACCGTGTAGCCCAGGCCGCGCAGGCAGCGGGCGAGGACGTCGCCCAGGATCGCGTTTCTCAGGTGGCCGATGTGGGCCGCCTTGTTGGGGTTGATGTTGGTGTGCTCGATGATCACCTTGCCGGGGCGCGGGGCGCTTTGGAGGAGATCGGCGGCGAGCACCCGGGCCGTGAAGGCGCCGCGGTCGAGGTGGAAGTTGAGATAGCCGGCCCCCTCGACGGTCACCCTGCGGACGAGGGCGGGGAGGGGAAAGGCGCCGGCGATCTCCTGGGCGATCTCCCGCGGCTTGCGTTTGAGGACCCGGGCGAGCTGGAGGGCGGCGGGGGTCGCGAGGTCGCCCAGCTCCCGCCGCGGCGGCACCTCGAGCACCGGGGCGTGGTCCACCCCGAAACGGTCGCGGATGGTCCGCGCGAGCCCCTCCTGGAGCTCCTTCCTCAAGTCTCCCCACATGGCCGGCAGAGTGTACCTGATATCATCTAGCCCGTGCGGGACGAGGAGATCACTGAAAATCGCCTGGTGGTGACGATGGACCGGACCCAGCTCGAGCTGGTCCAGGGCGACATCACCGACATGGAGGTCGACGCCATCGTCAACCCCGCCAACGAGCAGCTCCAGCTCGGGGCGGGGGTGGCCGGGGCCATCCGTCAGAAGGGGGGGGCGTCGATCCAGGAGGAGTGCAACCGGATCGGCAGCACCCCGGTGGGCACGGCGGTGATGACCGGGGCCGGGAACTTGAAAGCCCGCCAGGTGATCCACGCCGTGGGCCCGCGGATGGGGGAGGGGGACGAGGACAAGAAGCTCGGC
>JAXDLD010000002.1:0-4890 GCA_034666805.1 Acidobacteriota bacterium | reverse complement strand
CCTGCGCTACGAGGTCACCCGGAAAGCCCTGGAGGCGCTGCCCCCCCATCCCGAGGACTGGCTGATCGTGGCCGGGGACGTGGGCGAGACCGAGCAGCACCTCCGCTTCGCCCTCTCGATCCTCAAGCGCCGTTTCGCCCGGCTCTTCTGGGTGCCCGGCAACCACGACCTGTGGACCGCCCCGCCCCACCTCGGCGAGCCGCGCGGCCAGGCGAAGTACGACCGGCTCGTCGCCATCTGCCGCGACTACGGCGTGCTGACCCCGGAGGACCCCTACGTCGAGTGGCCGGGGCCCGGCCCGCGCGCGATCGTCGCCCCCCTCTTCCTCCTCTACGACTACACCTTCCGGCCCGACGACGTGCCGGTCGAGGAGGCGATCCAGTGGGCGGCGGAGGAGAACATCCTCTGTTCGGACGAGGTGCTCCTCCACTTCGACCCCTACCCCTCCCGGCAGGCCTGGTGCGCGGCCCGCTGCGCCGCGACCGCGCCCCGCCTGGCCGCCGCCGCGGAGCGGGCGCCGCTCGTCCTCGTCAACCATTGGCCGCTCAAGCGAGACTTGGCGGTCCTCCCCCGGGTTCCGCGCTTTTCGATCTGGTGCGGCACCCAGCGGACCGAGGACTGGCACCTGCGCTACCGCGCCCAGGCCGTCATCTACGGCCACCTCCACATCCGGGCCACCAAGCACCGGGACGGCGTGCGCTTCGAGGAGGTCTCGCTCGGCTACCCCCACGACTGGGACGAACGACGGGGGATCGAGCCCTACCTGCGGGAGATCCTGCCCGGGCCGGCGCCCCCCGAGGGCGCGTAGGGCCCCCACCTGTGGGGGGCGTGCAGGCCCACCTACACCGCCGGCTTGACCCCCAGCGCCCGGTAGAGCTCGCCGGCGTCGTACATCGTCCCCCCCTTGACGGTGAGGACCACCCGGCGGATGTCGGCGATCCGCGTTGCCGGGTCGCCGTCGACCAAGACCAGATCGGCGAGCTTGCCGGGGGCGATGACGCCCCTGTCCTCGTGGCGGGTCACCCGCGCCGCCCCGGAGGTCGCGATCTGGAGAACCTTGGGGGCTGGGATGCCGGCCTCGACGTAGAGCTCGAGCTCGCGGTGGAGATAGAAGCCGCAGAGGGCGTCGGTCCCCGCCTCGATCGTGATCCCGTTGTCGTAGAGCGCCTTGACCATGGCGAGGAGGGCCTTCTCCGAGTCGCGGTAGCGCCCCTCCATCCCCGGCGGCACCGGCAGGCCCGCGCCGGCGCTGGCGCCGCGGCGGACCTGCGGCGGCAGCCGGTCGGCCACCTCGACCAGGGCGGGAGTGACCTGGCCGGGACGGGCGAGGAACATCTCCTCGAAGACGTTGACCGTGGGGTCGACCGCCACGTTCCTCTCCTTCAGGAAATGGAGGAAGGAGCGCACCTTCTCCGAGGAGAGGTCGAGCTCGGCGGCGTGCTGGGCGACCTCGGTGAAGCGCGCCGGGGTGCGGGTGTCGGGGACGGGGAGGAAGTTCAAGAAGAGGAAATTGACGTGCTGGATCTCGTCGTACCCCTCCCGCACCGCCTGCTCGGCGGTCATGAAGGCCGGGATGTGGCCGGAGACCCGGAGGCCCAGGCCGTGCGCCTTGGCCACGATCGCCGGCACCAGCTTGGGGTCCATCGAGCTGTAGACCTTGATCTGCTCGTAGCCGAGCCTCTTGTAGCGGTCGATCCAGGCCTCCGCCTCGGCCCGGGTCGAGACCAGCACCTTGGTCGGGCCCGCGTAGGGGCCGGGGCCGTCCATGAAGCCGGCGCGGATCACCCGCGGGCCGATCGCCCGGCCCGAATCCCAGCGCTCGACGAGCGAGCGGAGCAAGTCGATGTCGTTCGCCATGTCGCGCACGGTGGTGACCCCGGCCGCCAGGTTCAGGAGGCCGTCGTTGGGGGTGAGATGGGTGTGGAGGTCCCAGAGGCCGGGGAGAAGGGCCTTGCCCTTGGCGTCCACCACCTCGGCGCCGGGGGGGATGGCGACCGAGCCGTCCGGCCCCACCGCCTGGATCCGGTCGCCGGCGACGACCACGGTGGTGCCGGGGCGGCTCTCCCCGGTGGCGCTGTCGAAGAGGCGGGCGCCGGTGATCGCCAGGCCCTTCTCCGGCCGGTGGGCGAGGCGGGCGGCGAGGGCGCCCGCGCGCTTCTCCTCGGCCGCCTGCTGCGCCGCCACGAGTTGCGGCATGGCGCCCTCCCAGCCCTCGCGCACGGTCGTCGACCAGCCGTCCGAGGCGGCGAAGAAGGTGCCGTCGGGGTCGAGCCAGAGGGCGCTCGGGGAGAAGCCGAGCCCGGAGATCGCGACCTCCTGGACCGTGCGCGACCGGCCGCCGGCCTGGACCACGGCCGTCCCCAGGCGCTCCGCCGAGGCCTCGCCGACCGGCAGGAGCGGCAGCCTGCCGCCCGGGGCCGCGAGGAGCGCCCGGGCGAGGACCGCGGAGGCCTCCGGCGCCCCTTCGAGCGGGATGTAGAAGGCGGGAGCCGACCCTGGCGGCAGCGGCGCCGACGCGTCCTCGGCCGAGCTCTTCCAGCTCGCCTTGCCGTCCACGACCGCGAAGCGCTCGGCGACCGGGTTCTTCAAGTAGTCGTGCCCGGTGACCTCGAGCTGGACCGGCACGCCGCCGGGCCCGAGCTTCCAGCGCATGGTCTCGTCCGGACCGCGGCCGCGGTCGGCGAAGACGAAGTGCGCCTGCCAGGAGCCGTCCGGCTCGTGCTCCACGGTCTCCATGCCGGCGGTCTTGCCGGAGAGGAGGAACGTGTAGCGGATGGGGCCCGGCGCGGGACGGTCAGCGGTGTGCGCGGGGGCGGCGAGCAGGGCGGAGAGCGCGAGGAGGGCGTAGGTTCGCATGCCTTCTCCTACGAAAAGAGAGCGTCGAAGTTCCAGGGTTAGATGTGGAGCTTGAGCTCAGGCAGGTGGATCTCGCGGTGCTCGCGGACCGGCACCCGCACGGTCCCCACGACCGGGACGTCGAAACGGAACTCGGCCTGGATGTCGTACACCGGCCGTGGGTGGTCCTTCAAGCTCTTCAAGACGCGGAGGAAATCGTCGTAGCGGATCGACACCGGCAGGGTCACCCGGGCGGCGCCATGGCCGGGGATGTCGACCCGTTTCCTCTCCGTGCCCACGAGGAAGCGCTCGCCGTTGACCCACACCTGGTAGTCGACGCCGCTCAAAGGGAGCCTCACCCCGTTGGGGTTGACGACGTCGAAGTCGAGCGAGAGGTCGGCCCCGGCGCTGGAGAAGCCGGTGACCGTCGCCTCCCGGAGCACGACCTTGGGATCCTTGAAGAGGTGCCCGAAGCCGGCGCAGCCGGCCACCAGGAGGGCGAGGAGGGCGACTGCGGAGAGGGTCGCCGCCGTCCGGCGCGTTCGAGGGTTTCGTCCCGTCACCCGGGAAGCATAGCAGTCCGTCTGGAGTTGCGATCCAAAGCCGCGGCGCCATGCTAGACTCTCAACCGTTCCGGCAGGCATTTCTCCCCGCAGGACGTGCCTTTCGGAGCTGGAGGTTCCCGATGCCCGCGATCGCGCTCTCGCGTCCCGTTGACTACCCGGAGTCCGACGGCCGGCCCATGGCGGAGACCCAGGTCCATGCCCGAGTGATGCTCGACCTGTTCCACACGCTGGGGCAGCGCTATGCCGACGTGCCGGACGTCTATGCCTGGGGCAACATGATGTTCTACTACGTCGAGGGCAATCCCAAAGCCTCGGTGGCTCCCGACGTCTTCCTCGTCCACGGGGTGGACAAGCGGGTCCGGCGCACCTACAAGCTCTGGGAGGAGAGGACCCCCTCGCTGGTCGTCGAGATCACCTCGGAGAGCACCAAGAGCGAGGACATGAAGCTCAAGAAGGGGCTCTACGAGCGGCTGGGAATCGAGGAGTACTTCCTCTTCGATCCCCTGGGAGAGTACCTGCGGCCCCGCCTCCAGGGCTATCGGCTGATGAACGGACGCTACGAGCCGCTCCCCGCCGAGAAGGACGGAGCGCTCCTCAGCCGGACGACGGGCCTGCGGCTCGAACCCGAGGGGGACCGGCTGCGGCTGCGGGATCCCGCGACCGGCGAGCCGCTCCTCTGGGCCGACGAGGAGGCGAGAGCGCGGGAGGCCGCGGAGGAGGAGGTCCGGAAGCTCCGGGAAGAGATCCGCCGCCTCCGCGAGGGCCGCTAGGAAAGCGGAGCTTTCTGGTCCGCTGGAGCAGCCGGGTTAGGCGATCCGCCCCAATGCTGCCGCGAATGGACCCGGCAAAGGTCAAGCAGCGAACCGACTCGAACAATCCGCTCAGTCGGTTTGGCGTTGGATAGATCCTCGTCCAAAGTAAACAGCTCATTGACGATGTGTGTACTAAGACGGAGGCCGCCGTTTAGCGCAGCAACGAGCCTGTACTCAGCCTGGTGTGCGTAGGAGAAGTGCTTAACGAAGGGTATGAACCGAACGTCGCGGACGTCTCCTTCTAGCGCTTTGTTCGGCGCATAGTACACAACCGGCCGATGAAGAAGACCCGAGGAAACGAATCTTTGCTGCCGAGCGATCACTCGCGATATGCGGCGCAGGAACTCGACAGGGTCAACGATCTCGATGCACGTGCCTGCCGAGAACTCGTAAAACAAATGCTCATCAAATTGCGTCGAGAGACAAAACACAAGTACTCGATCGGCGTTGACCCGGTTGAGCAGTGCCGCTCGGCCTTCCCATTTGTAGCTACCATCGATTTTCTCAATGGTGATGGGATTGTCGGGCTTGTCCATGTGAAGGCCTTCGAGTGTATTGGTTCTCTTGGAACATGACGGCCCTACCGCTAGGTTACGTATAGCGAGGAGGATTTCATGTCCCAAGAGTCCAAGCGTTCCCGCCGCCAGTTCAGCACCGAGCAGAAGGTGGCCGTCCTG
>JAXDLD010000001.1:0-6421 GCA_034666805.1 Acidobacteriota bacterium | reverse complement strand
GAGGGGCCAGGCCGCCTGAGCCACAACTACCCTATGTCTCCGTTACTCTTACCACCTGCCGTCTTGTTCACGGGGAACCAGTACATCAAGGCGCAGTGGCTGAATACGTATCTGTGGGATCGAGACAAGGGGGTCTGGAGCCGAGAGAGCGGGTCGGCGGATCTGGAGTATTACCTTCGGATCCTCGACGAGATCCATCAGGGCGATGAAGCCACTCCATCCGCGGGTGATACACTGCGCGGAACGAATCTGCTGGAATCTACGGGAACCTGGAGGCAGCGATGCGAAGCGCCCTGCTGTTCGCCCTGTGCCTCGCCATGGCGGGAGGCCCCGCCCGTGGCGCGGACCCCGCACCCTCCTGGCCGTCGCTCGCCGCTCAGATCCGCGAGGCCGGAGTCCGCCCGGAGAGCGCCCTGGCGCGCTTCATCGCCGCCAACCAGGAATTTCAGCTGTTGCGGCCGGAGGAGCGCGCGGACACCCTCCGCATTCCCCCGTGGCTGCGGGTGAACTGGCGCAAGGGCCATCCCGACGATGGCGGCTATCCTTTCGTGCTCAAGGAGGTCTGGGAGTGGATGCTCGCCCACCCGGACCTTGAGCCCGGCCCGCCCCCCGCCGACCACCCGCCGGGCAGGACGGCCGCCACCGGTACCGATCACCGGATCTCGGGCCTCCAGACCAGCCCCCGCAACGAGTCGGACATCCGGATCGACTTCCGCAACCCCCGGCGCATCATCGCCGCCTCGAACGACGTTCAGGCGAGCGGCCGGCAAGGGATCTACTACACGGGTGACGGCGGCGCCAACTGGGGGCAGACCAGCCTGCCGCTCCAGTCGATCGACGTCTTCCACTCCGATCCCACGATCGATTGGACGTCCGACGGCACCGCCTGGTCGACGACCATCGGCATCAGCTTTCCCGGCGGCTTTACGACCCTCATGATGCGCGCCTACAAGTCGACCGACGGGGGGGCCCACTGGACCTTCGACTCCACCTTTTCCGGCACGCAGACCGCCGCCGACAAACAGATGGTCTGGGTGGACCACAGCGACACGTCGCCCTACAAGGACAACATCTACGCCATCTGGCACGAACGCGCCCCGGTGTACATGAACCGCCGCACCGGCGGCGCCTGGCAGACGCCGGTCCAGGTGAGCGGCGCCGAGACCACCAGCACGGGCATCGGCGCCGACGTCAAGACCAACGCCGACGGCTTCGTGTTCGGTTTCTGGCACGACAAGGGCAGCGGCAAGATCTTCTTCATCAAGTCGGGAAACGGCGGCGTCTCGTACAGCACACCGGTCGCCATCGGCACGGCCGTCAGTTTCTTGAACATCGGCGTACCTTCCGACAACGGCCGCCGCGCCCTGGTCTACGTCTCCGCCGATACGTACAAGACGGCGACCAGGAACCTCGTCTACGCCGCCTGGACCGACCTGACCGGGGTCGCCGGCTGTAACGCGATCGCCAACGAGCCGGGAGCGAACGCAGCTTCCACCTGCAAGACGCGGATCTGGTTCTCCCGCTCGACCGACGGCGGCGCCACCTGGCTGCCGCCGGTCATGGTGAACGACTCGCCAGCGCAGAACGACCAGTACAACCAGGCGCTCTCCGTCGATCCGACGAGCGGCATCGTCGGCGTCGTCTACCACGACACCGTGGCCGATCCGACGCGCAAGAAAACCGACCTCTACTACCAGTCCTCCCTGGACGACGGTGCTACCTGGTCGGCACCGCAGAAGGTCACCACGGTGGCGACCGACGAAACGATCTCCGGCGCCCACGCGGGCAACCAGTACGGCGACTACAACGGCCTCTCCGGCTACGCCGGCAAGTTCTTCCCCTCCTGGACCGACCGCCGCGCCAACCTGCGCGAGGAGATCTGGACGTCCGAGATCGACGACGGCCCGGGCCTCGATTACTACACCCTGACGCCCTGCCGTCTCCTCGATACGCGCAACGCCGCCGGACCGCTCGGCGGCCCGGCCCTGGCCGCGATGGCAGAGCGCACCTGGAACGTCGCCGGTGTCTGCGGGCTGCCGGCGACGGCGCGTGCGGTGTCGGTCAACGTCACGGTGGTGAGCCCCAGCGGTTCCGGCGACCTCAGGATGTACCCCGCCGATCAGGCCACCCCGCTTGCTACCGTCCTCAACTTCTCGACCGGCCAGACGCGCACCAACAACCTCACCCTCTCCCTGGCCGCCGCGGCGAGCACCTTCACCACCCAGAACGACGCTTCTGGGACGGTGCACCTGATCCTCGACATCAACGGGTACTATCGGTAAATCAGCGTCCTGGGGATCTGAGCTGCCGCTGCCCGCAGGGCCGCGCCGGGACCGACCCGCATCGCCCGCCGCGTCGGGAGGTAGGCGGCGAGCCCGCGAGCCCCCGGCCGGAGGACCTATAGGATGTCAATAGGTCAGGTTCACCCTCGGTAGATCGCAGAGGTCTTTAAGGGCTCGGAGCTTCCGGGGGGAGAGCCTGGGCCGTCGTCGGCTGCCTCGGGAGTCGACCCAACTCCAGGAAGCGCTGGTCGAACCACCCGAGGTGGAGCCGGGCGAGGAGGAATCCTAACGTCCCCATGCCGAATCCTGCTGCCATCCGCTTGAGCGTGGAGCGGAAGCGAAGCCATTTGAGCAGGAAGCCGGCGGCGCGTCCAGCCGGCTTGGAGTAGGCGGCGACGGCCATTACGGCGACCGTCACGATCAACCCCCACCAGTAGATCTGGATCGGTACCGTCGAGACCGGATGTTTGTAGATCTCCCAGAGGGCGAGCCCGATGACCAGAGCGAGGAGGAGCCAGCGCACGACGCGCAGCGCCGGGTCGAGGCTCCAGACCTTGAACGCCAGCTTCTCTCCCACCCTGAGATGGTCGCGGAGGATCTCGGAGTCGGCGCCGCCCCGTAGGGCCTCTTCGATCGCGAGGAAGCACCACGGCTCGCGATGATCGGGGAGAGCGGCGAACGCCGGAATGCGGCCGAGCGACCGTTCGGCAGCGCGGTAACCGCTCGCCATCAGCGCGTAGGACTCACGGTCGGTAAACGAGTCGAGGTCGGTCCGCAGGGCCGCGAGGGCCGCCTGCATCCCGCAGTCGACGCCGTAGGTCGTTGTGGTCGGCCTAGGGGCCGCGGCCGGCCTGGCGGGGGCTGTCGCGTCCTGGAGCGGCTGGACGGTCGGCGCCTGCAAGTCCTGCTTCAGGTGGACGAACACCTCCTCCCGCATCAGCCGCGAGCGGCGCCTGGCCTCCACCTCCTGGCGCTGGGCGATGCGCAGCCGCGCCTGGAGCACGCTGTTGGTCCGCAGGAGCACGCCGAGCGACGAATTGCTCGGGTCGGTCTCGCTCTCCATCTGGCCGGAGGCGTCGCTCACCAGGAGGACGTTGCAGTCGTTGTCGAGGAGCGCCCGCGCCCCCTGGTTGTCGTGCACCCCGCCGTCAACCAGCCGCACCACCCGGTCGCCCGGATAGAGATTTTCGAGGACGATAGGGTCGAAGAGCCCCGGCACCCCGGCAGAGGCGGCGACGGCCTGGCCGAGCCGGACCTCCCGATGCCCCTTGGGGGCCTCGCCGTAGTAGACCGGCTCGAAGCGCTCGGTGGCGTCGATGCCGGTGCCGTAGGAGACCGACTCGCCCATGGACGAGGCGGTGAACTGCCAATTCCGACCGGTGTTGAGCGTCGTCGCGTTGAGGATGAGGATCGGCACCTTCGCCCGGCGACGCCAGTTGTGCAGCTTGGGTGAGAACCCGTCGTCCCGATACTCGATCCCCTCCTCTGCGACCAGCGGGCTGACGAACAGGTCGTTCAACCAGCGCGGCGCCTTCGCCTCTCCATCCTCGATGCGGCTGAAGATGTGCTCCTCGTAGAGCTCGCCCACCCGCTGGCTCCGCGAATAGCGCCGCGGCTGGAGCAGCATGCCCCAGTTGGCGGCGAGGCTCGCGGCCACGCGGACGCGGATATTGGCCTGGACTCCGGCGAGGAAGTCCTTCTCCATTTTCTGGACGATCCGGAGATAGTCGTCGCGGTGAATATTGGCGTCGGTCTGGGCATGCAGGAGACGGCGCAGCTCGAGGTAGTAATGGGCGCCTACGATCGATCCGCCCGAGACGCAGGAGAGCACCTCAACCTGGCGCAGCAGGTCGAGCTCAGCGAGCCGGGCGAGCACGCCGATGTGGTAGAGCGAGGCGCGGAACCCGCCGCCCGAGAGCCCGAGGCCGAACTTGCCGTGCACCGGCCGCATCAGGGCCTCCGGGTTTTCGGGCACCAGCCCCGAGACCACCTGCCAGCCGGCCGCGGCGGCTCCGTCGCCATGGAGTTGGACCTGAAGGTCGACGAGCGCCGAGAGCTGGGTCGCCGTCGATTCGCGCTTCCAGTCGTCGGCCCCGGAGAGCGCCATGGCGCGCCGCAGCGATTCGGTCGCCTCCCGATAGTACTCGGGCGCCTCCGGCGCCAGGCCGAGGTACGCCTCGGCGAGCGAGGCGTGATGCCACCAGTTGTCCTTCCCCAATGAGGAAAGGCGGCCGACCAGTTCCATCCGGAGGTCCCGGGCGGCAGCCGTATAGGGGCTGGGCGCCGTGTCTCCCGCAAGCCCCAGACGTTCCTCGTTGCGCAGGAGGTCGGCCACGAACGCCGCGTTGACCCCGGCATAGGCGCCGCCATCGTAATCGTTCTCGGACATCCGACCCTGGGCCGCGATCATCGCGTCATAGCCGCGGCGATAGAAGCGGAAGGACCGTTCGAGATTGTCGCGCTGGCCGTCGACCTCCCACAGCCGCTTGTGGATGGCGCCGGCGAGCCCCAGGGTCTCCGGGTTCGTGCTCCCCGCGAGGCCGCTGTCGCAGTCCGCGAGCCGTTTCAAAGCGTCCTGAAGACGGGTGTCGAGCGGCAGGAGCGGATCCTTGTAGGTGCACAGCGCCTCCTGCTGCACCCGCTTCTCCCGAAGGTCTGGGAGGTCTCCGTTATCGCGGTGTTCCCTCGCCTGCGCGAGCACCTCCCGGGCATAGCCGAAGGCGCCCTTCGTCTTCAGCCTTTCGGCGAGGTTCAGGGACTCCAGGAGAGAGGCGTTCGCCGGCAGATCGAGCAGACCGCGTACCGGGCGGCCGTCCTCGGCGGAGAGAAGGAGTGGCTCCTTCGAGCTCTCCGAACGGCCGTCCAGGAATACCAGTCGCACCCCGATCGGGAAAATGCCCCAGGTGTCATCCTGCCGGTTCGGTCGCTTCTCCAGCCTAAAGCCGCTCGCGCGGTTTCGCACGATCCGGTTCGGGCCCGGAAAGGCGGGGTGGAGCGAGTACACCACGTGATCGATCTCCTCCAGAGAGGCACCCTCCGCGGCCTCGACCCAGAGGGCCCAGTGCCAGAGATCTTTATCAAGCTGTTTGGGCTCTTGCCGGATGAAGAAGCGGGCAGCAGCAGCCATGGCGTTAGGCTCCGTGCGTCAGGATCGTCTCAAGGGATCGGGTTTGGCTTCAGTTTACCACTTCCCTCGTGCCGGTCTTGCCTGATGCACGAGGAAGCATCATACTTGGTGCACGAGGTGAGGACATCATGCCTGCAAGAAGAGTCAGAACGACAGTGGCCCTGCCTGCAGACCTCCTTGAGGCGGTCGATGCCGTCGTGCAGGAGGGTGTGGCCGACAGCCGCAACGACTTTCTCGCACGGGCGATCCGCAAGCAGCTCCAAGACTCTCGCCGTGCCGCGATCGACGCGGAGTTTGCCTGGATGGCCCAGGATCGCACCTATCGAGAGGAGGCGGTCGAGGTCGCAGAGGAGTTCGCGGAGGCCGATTGGGACGGCGAACCGCCGAGAGGAGCGCTTGAGACGAGGTGACGTCTTCGAGGCGCGCCTCGATCCGGTGGAAGGCTCCGAACAAGCTGGCGTCCGACCTGGCATCCTGGTAAGTTGGGATGGGCATAGATCAGGCTGCCTATTAACGCCCTGCGACGTGAATGAATCCACTACTTCCCCGCGTAAGCTATACAAGTTTGACCGCCATTCGCGCTCTCCACTCCTCAACCGCCTTCTGTACGCCGGTTGCGACGCTTGCCCAAGCTCGATGGCGGTCCTTCCATGTTGAGACCGGCCTATCTCTACGAGGTACGCCGTGCAGCTTTTCGATAGGTGTCTCCGCGGGTACGCATTCCCTTACGAAGATTGGGACAACCCTTGCCGTTCCTTCGTGATGGCGTTTGATAGCTTTGTTGAGTTCGACTCCCCAACAAAACGGAGACGCAAGAAAATATGAACTCACCAGAAGCAGAATAATGTCCGCCTTCTCAAGACGGCTCAGAATCTCTTTCTCCCATTCATCACCTGGAACCAAGCGCTTGTCGGTCCACCAGTTCAGGTAGCCCTTGTTCTTGAGGATCGTTAGTTGAATGTCGAGCTCTTCCCGAAACTTTTCGTCTAGATGAGAGTAGGAGACAAAGACC